>CAYJPG010000038.1:0-2674 GCA_964371995.1 uncultured Chromatiaceae bacterium
GGTCACGCATATACCCCGTGTGGAACAGGCGATCGCCGCGATCCGGGAACGCTGCGAGCGTCCGGTACGTATCGTGGTCGGTGGTGCGGCTTTCGACGACGCGCCCGATCTGTGGTCGCGCATCGGCAGCGATGGCTATGCCGCCAGTATCGATGAGGCCCTGGCGCTCGGTGCCCGGCTGGTCGGCACCTGACGCTCAGCCCCGCTGTGCACGGCGGAGGACTGCACGTCTTCCGGCAAGTTGCAGGGTCAGCACTGCGAGGCTGCCCAGGCTGAGCACAATCAGCCATACCCCGGTGCGAAACTCGATGTACTGAAACGCCAGGCCGTGTGCCGCAGTCAGCGCGAACACGCCATAGGCCCAGCGTTGCAGGCTCTTCCAGCGTCGTGCGCCGAGTACGCGCAATGCCAGGTTGCTGGAGGCAGAGAGCAACAGCAGGCAAACGATCCCGATGAGGTAGCCGCCAATGATGCTGACCGGTCCGACCAGAACCGACAGCGGCTGATTATCGGGACCGTCAATGTAACGGCCGTAGTACACAGGTGTCATCACCACGACGGTCGCGGCGAGCAGATGTGCGAGCGCGGTGATCGCAGCCCAGATGCCGATATCCCTGCGCAGCAGGAAATTGAGTGTGGGCTGTCCGCTATGCAGTACGCGCCACGGCCCGATGCACAGTGCTGCTGCCAGCAGCACGAAGCACAGCCAGGCGGTGAGCAGGCTCAGCCGGGTTGTCGCTTCTGCCGGTTCACCGGCATACCAGGCCGCAGCGCCGAACGCCGTAACGACCAGTGACATTCCCAGATGCCGCCAGCTTCGTGTCATTGTGCTCCGACAGGCGCCAGCCGGCAGTCGGGTTTGTCGAACACCAGTTGCGCGGTGCCGATCGCACGCTCCGTGAAACCGGCTTCGCAGTAGAGCAGATACCACTCCCACATGCGGATGAACTCGTCCGGATAGCCGAGCCGGCGGACTTCCGGCAGGCGCTGCAGGAAACGCTCGCGCCAGATGTGCAGCGTGCGCGCGTAGTCGAGGCCGATATCCTGCATATGCGTGAGTTGCAGATCGGTCATGCGCGAAACTGCGGAGCTGATCGAAGTCATCGATGGCAAGGCCCCGCCCGGGAAAATGTACTTTTGTATGAAGTCCACCGCATGCCGGGCCCGTTCGTGGTAGCGGTCGGCGATGGTGATGGACTGCAGCAGCATGCGGCCCGCCGGTTTGAGCCGCTCGCTGCAGATCCGGAAGTACTGGTCCACAAAACGGTGGCCGACCGCCTCGATCATCTCCACTGACACGAGCTTGTCGAACTGGCCCTGCAGATCGCGGTAATCCTGGCTCAGTACCGTGATGCGATCCGCGAGTCCTGCCTCCTGCACACGACGCTGTGCAAAGCCGAACTGGTTCTCCGAGATCGTGGTGGTCGTGACCCGGCAGCCATAGTGGCGTGCCGCATGGATGGCAAGACCACCCCAACCGGTGCCGATTTCCAGGAGATGATCGTCGGCTTGCAGTTCGAGTTTGCGGCAGATCAGATCGAGTTTGTGCAGAGAGGCTGCTTCGAGTGTTGCGCCGGTGTGTGGAAAGACGGCCGCCGAGTACATCATCGCCGGATCGAGGAACAGGCTGAACAGTTTGTCGCCCAGATCATAATGGGCGTGGATGTTGCGCCGGCTGCCCGCACGCGTATTGCGGTGTCGCCAGTGAGCGAGACGCAGCAGTGTGCTGCCGAAGCGCGCCATGCCGGACTCAAGTCCGTCCATCGCTTCGCGGTTGATGACCAGCAGGCGCATGGCCGCGAGCAGATCGTTGCTGCTGAACTTTCCGGCCATCCAGGCTTCACCGGCACCGATGGTCCCGCCGCTGGCGATATCCAGCCAGGCAGACAGGTCGTGAATCCGCACGCTTGCGTCGATGGCTGCAGGACCGGATGTCTGCCCGAAAACGGCCGTGCCCAGCGCATCCTGGATGTGCAGCCGGCCGTGGCGCAGGGCGCGCAACTGCCGATGCACGGCGCGCCGGGCCAGGCGGATGGCGAGGCCGGTGTGCTGCGCAGCGGAGTTGCTCTCCACACTGTCAAAGGTGTCGTCGAAATCGTTCATGCGGCCTTCCGGTTCTCTGGACGATCGTATACCGGCGCGCGCTTGCGCCATAGTTTCAGTGCCTGCCAGTGGATCAGGCTGGCCACCCGTAGCGTGGCGAAGGGGTCGGTGGCAAGCACGCGGGCCAGCGAGGCGGAACTGATGGCCTGGCGTTCGAAGCTGAGGTGGGCATCGAAACGCCGGGCACCATCGCGCCAGTTTTCCAGTGCCAGCGCCAGCCGTTCGCCCGGTGGCGCCAGCTTGCAGACGTAGCGCATGTCCAGCGGCATGAAGGGCGAAACGTGAAAGGTCTTGGCGAACTCGAAGCGTATGCCGTTGTTGGCGATCGGCCGACCGCCGGTCAGCACATAGGGGTGCATCTGCCGCCATGGCATGTTGCTGACTTCAAGCACCACCGCTTCCAGGGTTCCGTGTTGATCGAAACAGTAGTACGCGCTCATCGGGTTGAAGTTGTAGCCAAAGTAGCTGAAGTGCGTCAGCAGCCGGATCGGGCCGGCCGGCCGGAAGCCGGCCTCGGCTTCCACCAGGTCGCGGATCGTGCGCTCCAGTGGAATGGCTGCATCACCGCAGT
>CAYJPG010000038.1:2684-24294 GCA_964371995.1 uncultured Chromatiaceae bacterium
GTAGCCGTCAAACAGGTGATCGAGATCCGCCAGGTCCACATACATCATGAACAGCTGGTAGCGGAAGTCGTGGCGCACGGGATGAAAGCGCCGGTGGCTGACCTGACCCTGATAGATGCAGCTGTGCATGCTCAGGCTACCGCCTGTGTTTCGGTCGTGGTTTCTGCGGCGGTCCCGTCCAGGACGAGGCCGGTGATTCGCGTGAAAGCATCGCACACGGCGATTGCGCTGCGTACCCCGTCTTCGTGGAAACCATAACCCCACCAGGCGCCACAATAGTAGCTGCGATTCACGCCGTTGATCTCGGCGTGCCGCTGCTGGGCCGCGATCGTCGCGTGGTTGTACACCGGGTGCATGTAGTTGAGTCGCTCCACGACAGCCCGCGGATCCACGGCGCCAGTGTCGTTCAGGGTCAGCAGAAATTCGCGTGGGCCGGGCAGCGACTGCAGGCGGGTGAGGTCGTAGGTCACGGATACGCGACCACTCGCCTGTGTGCTGCTGCGATGGTAGTTCCAGGCTGCCCGGGCACGCCGGGTGCGGGGCATCAGGCTCGCGTCGGTGTGCAGCACCGCTTCGTTGTCCTGGAATGAAACGGCGCCGAGTATCTCGCGCTCGGCCGTCGATGGATCGCGCAGCAGGCTGAGTGCCTGATCGCTGTGACAGGCCAGCACGACGTGGTCGTAGCTGGCTTCCGCCCGCCCGCGTGCCTTGATCACCACCCGGTCGGCATGCCGTTGCACCCACTCGACCGGGGTATTGAGCAGCAACCGGTCGCGAAGCGGGGTGATGATGGCGCGCACATATTCCCGCGCGCCGCCGCTCACCGTCATCCACTGCGGTCGCCCTGTGGTCTGCAACAGCCCGTGGTTGCTGAAGAAGTGCCCGAAGTGGCTGGCCGGGAAATCGAGAATCCTTGCCGGTTCCGCTGACCAGATCGCGCCGGCCATCGGCAGCAGGTAGTCGTCGAGCATGGGGCCGCTGAAGCCATTCTGGCGCAGGTAGTCACCCAGACTGAGGTCTGGTGCCGCCGCGAGCAGCTGGTCGCTCATTCGGTTGAAGCGCAGGATGTCGAGCAGCATCCGGTAGTGGGCCGGGCGCAGCAGGTTGCGGCGCTGGGCAAAAATCGCGTTGAAGTCGGTGTCGCCGCGATATTCGACGCCGCTGTCTGCACAGCGAAAGCTGAAGCTCATGTCTGCGGGCTGAAATGCCACGCCCAGGACGCGCAGCAGCCTTGTGAAATGGGGGTAATTCCGCTCGTTGAAGACCAGAAAGCCGGTATCCATGGCAAGACGCTGCCCGTCCATCGCCACATCGACCGTATGGCTGTGGCCGCCGGGCCGGCTGTCGGCCTCGAAAATGGTCAGCTCGCAGTGTCCGGACAACCGATGGGCGGCATACAGGCCCGAAATGCCGCTGCCGATAATCGCTACGCGCACGTGAATGCCCCTGCAGGGTTATGGTTGCATAGAATGTGATTCGTTGCTGGTGTGCAGCCGGATGCACTTTTTCTGAATCAGATTTGCACCTGACGACGAATCCCTGTTGCCACCTGTACGTGGCCTGATGGAGAGATCGCTGATGTCTGCCATGCAAACGAGCTTCAACGGGTGCCGCAGAGGCCGGTGCGGACTGCTTTTACTGCTCACCGGCGTGGTGGCTGGCTGCGGCGGGTCGCCGGTACCCCTGCCGGAACTCAACGCCTCCTATGAGCAGGCGCTGGTGCGCACCGCACCGCTGGCGGTCGTTCACGAGCCCGGCAGCGAGGCACAGCGGGTGGCATTCGATCGCCTGCAGACCTATTTCAGGGACATGACGGCAGCCTCGGTCCGCAAGCAGACGGCCACCGTCTATGCGCCCGAGGCCTATCTCAATGACACCCTCGTGGGTATCAATGGCGTGGCAGGCATCCAGGCCTACCTCGGGCACACGATGGAGGACACCCGGAAGCTGGATGTCCGCTTTCTGGATCGTGCCCAGTCCGGCATCGATTACTTCGTGCGCTGGGAGATGACCGTTGAACACGGGTCGCTCGCCGGCGGCAAGCCGGTGCTGAGTTATGGCGTCACGCAGTTCCGGTTCGACAGCGAGGGACGCGTCTTGCTGCACAAGGATTTCTGGGATTCAGGCACAGCGCTTTATGAGCAGCTGCCGGTGCTCGGCAGCGTTGTCCGCCGCGTGCGCGCCGCCGCCGAAGCGGGGGCGGAATAAACATGCTGATTGATTTGTGTGAGCGCGGCCTGGTCCCGGATGTCATCACCCGCGCCGGCATGCGCCGGCTGATGGCCAGTCGTCTGGTGCAGGAGTCGGCCGATCGCGGGCTTGCCGAGGCCGAGCAGTTTCGCCGCCGGCTGGCCGAGCTGCGCAGCAGTCCGGTGGCAATCGAGACCGACAAGGCCAATGAGCAGCACTACGAGGTACCGGCGGCATTCTTTCGTCAGGTGCTCGGCACGCATCTGAAGTACAGCTGCTGCTGGTACGGTGAGGGTGCGCAGGACCTCGATGCGGCGGAAGCCGCCATGTTGCGCCTCAGTTGCGAGCGGGCCGAACTCACCGACGGCCAGCGCATTCTCGAGCTGGGCTGCGGTTGGGGTTCGCTGACGCTGTGGATGGCGACGCACTATCCGCACAGCCGGATCACCGCGGTATCGAACTCGGCTTCGCAGCGCGAGTTCATCGTCGGGCAGGCGCTGGAACGCGGCCTTTCCAACGTCGAGGTGATCACGGCCGATGCCAATGCGTTCAGTACCGACGAGCGCTTTGACCGCGTAGTTTCGGTCGAGATGTTCGAACACATGCGCAACTACGCCATGCTGATGGGACGCATAGCCGGCTGGTTGCAGCCGGGTGGCAAGCTGTTCGTACATATCTTCTGTCATCGCACGCTGATGTATCCCTTTACCACCGGCGACAGCTATGACTGGATGGCAAAGTATTTTTTCAGCGGCGGGTTGATGCCGGCCGAGCACACCCTGCTGTATTTTCAGGAGCAGCTGAAGATCGAGGAGCAGTGGCGTGTACCGGGCACACACTACGCACGTACGGCAAATGACTGGCTGGCCCGTCAGGACCAGAACCGGGCAGCGGTCATGACAGTGCTAAATCAGGCCTATGGGCCGGCCGAAGCGATGCTCTGGTTCAACCGCTGGCGCATGTTCTTCATGGCTGTGGCCGAGCTGTTCGGCTATGCGGGCGGTACCGAGTGGTTTGTTGCCCATTACCGCTTCGTGCGGCCCTGAGCGCTTCATGAATACCTTGTTGCCGCTCGCCCTGTCCGGTTTCAGCGCAACGCTCACGCTGATGCTCGTCGCATGGCTGATCAGTCTGCGGACGCACAACGTGGCAATCGTCGATGTGTTCTGGGGCATTGCGATCGCCGGTGCTGGCGTCAGCTGGCTTTATCTCTGGCCGGCGACCAGTACGCGTGGCGTGCTGGTCGCGCTGCTGGCAGCTGTCTGGGCAATACGGCTCGGCGCGCACCTGCTCTGGCGCGGCCGCGGGCAGGCCGAAGACCGTCGCTATCGCGAAATCCGTGCCCGCAATGAGCCGAACTTTCGTTTCAAGAGTCTTTATATGGTCTTTGGCCTGCAGGCTGTGCTCGCATGGCTGGTCGCGATGCCACTGCTCGGTGGCGTCATCAGCAGCGCGCCGATCGGCAGTCTGGATCGGTTCGGTACGCTCATGTGGGCCTTTGGTCTGGTCTTTGAATCGGTGGCGGATTACCAGTTGGCACGCTTCCAGCGGGATGGTGGTGCAGCGCGTGGCGTGATGAATACCGGTCTGTGGCGCTTCAGCCGCCATCCGAACTATTTTGGCGAGTTCGTCCTCTGGTGGGGTATTGGCCTGATCGCGGTCGCCGGCGGGGCGTGGTGGGCGCTCATCGGTCCATTCCTGCTGAGCGTGTTCCTGCTCAAGGTGTCGGGTATCGCGTTGACAGAAAAAGATATTGCCACGCGCCGTCCGGCGTATCAGGATTACATGCGGCGCACGAGTGCTTTCGTGCCGCGGCCGCCGCGCTGAGATCCGGTGCGGCCGGGCGATGAGCTGAACCCCAACCGGAAGATCATCATGCGAGACAGATTCATGTGTACTGCCCGGATCATTGCAGCGGCTCTGATCGCCTGCCTGCCATCTTTTGCCTTGGCGGGCGAAGCTGCCGCGCTGTGCGCAACGGCTGAACAGAAGGCGAAGATCACACCACTGTACGCTGGCACTGTTGTGCCACCGCCTTTCATGGCGGCAACAAAACTTGGCCTGCCCGAGGGCATCATTGCCAGCGCGTTGCCAGCTGCGCAGGCAACTGGTGTGTCGGGTGAGGCGTTCAGCAGGGTATGGGAATCCCTGCAGAGCTGGGATCAGGCGCTCACGCTGGTACTGAAAGGTGCCAACGTATTTGAGATCCACGGGCCGATTCCGGCCGGTGTACCGTCAACAAAGAGCCCGTTTTTCAATCTGCAGTCGGCTGAGACCGGCCTCGGTGGTCATCTGCGCCCCGATCTCATCGGCGCGATTTACGCCGTGAATCTCGTTGGTGCCGAAGGCCCGATGCGCGGTGTGACTTTCGTGGATCAGCAGGGGGAAGGCATGTTTGGGGTCTATCTGCCCGAGAGCCGTGAGCCGTCGCCGGCACTGGTCGCGCAGTTTGACAAGACGCAGGCACTGATGGCCGCCATGCCGCGTCTCTGTCAGCCCTGACCTGTCTCGAAGACCACCACGCTGCGTGGCTGACACAGGTATCGCGGCTGCGTCCACGGAATCCGGGCATCGCGCGTGATGATGTCCCCGGGAGATTCCATCTCGGTATCGACTGCGACATACCAGTAGTGTTCCGCGAGGGGAGGCAGGTCCGCCCGCTCCACCTGGTCTGACATGTTGATCAGGACATGCAGGTCTTCTTCGGCGGGCGTGGTGCCGGCCAGCGTGAAGGACAGAAATCGAATCTCCGGATCATCCCAGCGGGGTGGCCCGAGTTTTGCGTCATACCAGCGGATATCGGCTGCCCCATGTGCCGGGTCTGTTTCGCCAGTCAGGAACTGCGCGCGTGACAGGGCGGGGTGACGCTTCCGCAGGGCGATCATCTCGCGCACGAAGCGCAGCATGTCGCTGTTGGTTTCAGTCAACCGCCAGTCAAACCACGAGATCTCGTTGTCCTGGCACCATGCATTGTTGTTGCCGTGCTGTGTGCGCAGCACTTCATCTCCGGCCAGCAGCATCGGTACCCCCTGTGACAGGAGCAGCAGCGCGAAGGCGTTGCGCGCATCCTGCCGGCGCTGACGTACGACGTTCTCATCGAGCGTTTCGCCTTCGGTACCGCAGTTCCAGCTGTCGTTGTGCGCCCAGCCGTCACGATTCTCTTCGCCGTTGGCTTCGTTGTGCTTTTCGCGGTAACTGACCAGATCGTTGAGCGTGAAGCCGTCGTGACAGGTGATGTAGTTGATGCTGCTCCGCGGTGTGCGATCGCTGGCCTGATACAGGTCGCTGCTGCCCGCCAGACAGGTAGCCATCTCGCCGGCGAGTCCGGCATCGCCGCGCAGAAAGCGGCGTATGGCATCCCGATAGCGGCCGTTCCACTCGCTCCAGGCCACGCCGGGGAAATTGCCGACGTGATACAGCCCGGCAGCATCCCAGGCCTCGGCGATCAGTGGCACGCCGGCCAGTGCCGGTGCGAATTCGATCGCGGCGGGAAAGGGCGGGTTTGCCAGCGGTTCACCATCTTCGCCGCGCACGAAGACGCTTGCCAGGTCAAAGCGGAAACCATCGACACCATATTCCTGAACCCAGACTTCCAGCGTACGCAGCAGTGTCTGCGTGACCAGGGGGTTATTGCAGTTGATGGTATTGCCGCAGCCGGTGTAGTCGCGCAGTACGCCTTTGTCGTGATGATAAAAGATTTCCGGCATCAGGCCCTTGTAGTTGATGACCGGGCCACCTTCGCCGCTCTCAGCTGTATGGTTGAGTACCACATCGAGTATCAGGCCGATGTCCGCCGCGTGCAGCGCCTCTGCGAGGGCGCGAAACTCATCCGTCTGGCTGGCTTGATCACGGTTCCGGCAATAACCCGGATGCGGGCTGCACAGTGAATGGGGACCGTAACCCCAGTAATTGCGCA
Source organism: uncultured Chromatiaceae bacterium (assembly GCA_964371995.1). Taxonomy (GTDB): domain Bacteria; phylum Pseudomonadota; class Gammaproteobacteria; order Steroidobacterales; genus SHZI01. The sequence continues at coordinate 8,791 of CAYJPG010000038.1, forward strand.
ACCCATTTTCGGCGACCGATGCCGGTACATCCTGCTCGTCGAAGGCGGCGACCGGCAGCAGCTGCACGTGGGTGATACCGAGGTCCCGCAGGTAGGGGATCTTCTCGATCAGTCCGGCAAAACTGCCGGGCTGTGCGACGCCGGATGACGGGTGCCGGGTGAACCCACCGACATGCAGCTCATAGATGATGGCCTGGTCGAGATTGCGCGGCGGCGGGCACGGTGCGCTGTGTTCTGGCGGTCCGGTCACGATGCCCCGAAGGCCAAGCGCAGATCCGGGTGCTGCGACGCGTGCGCTGCGGTCCCAGCGCCGGTCGCTGACGGCACGACACAGCGGGTCGAGTACTTCCAGTTGTGTGGCGGCTGAGGTACCAGCGTTTTCACTGCCCGGTACATCCGGTGGCAAGGTCACACGCCAGTTGTAGTGCATGCCGGCCGGCAGCCCGCAGACGGCGACATGCCAGAAGAAGTAGCTGCGGTTCTGCCGGGGCTCCAGCCGGATGGCCTGCAGCGGTTCGGTTGCTTCGGCGTCGGCATACAGGAGCAGCTCAACGCCAGCGGCCTCCCGACTGTAGACGCAGAAGTTGGTGCGCTGCAGGCTCCAGGTCGCGCCGGGCGGGTGGCGCGATCCGGCCTCAGTGGCGAAAGGAGCCGTCACCGTGCGCCGGCCGGTGCGGGCGCGGACGCCTCGGAAGTCTGGAAAGAAAAGACCTGTCGCCAGTCGTAGCGCATGCTCACGATCATCCAGCCGTTGGCATCAGCAGCATTGAGGGAGGCACGATCCTTTTCATCGTATGCGTACTCGCGTTCAAAGTCGTCGTGCCTGATCAGTATCTGCAGGCTGTGTTGTGGACCGGCACCCCGGGTTTCTGCGCGCTGACTGTAACGAAGCATGTCGATGTCGCCGCCTGAACGGACATTGCCCGCGGCCAGTATGGGCCGCAGGCCGATATGCTGGTCGATGCTGAGTGGCTTTATCGCGCCGTCATTCAATGAGTGCACTGTGGCGAGACGGCGCAGCACCAGTTTTCCGTCCTCGTCGCGCAGCGTAGCCACTACGCTGCTGCCGATCACATCGTCGCTGGAAATGCCGTAGGTCTCGCTGGCCAGTATGCGTGCCACATCCACGCTGCCCGCCGAAACGATGAAATTGTGAAATCCGTTGGCGCGCAGATAAGCCAGCAACTCCCGCATCGGTGTATAGGCGAGCCGGATCCAGGTCTGCTGAAAGCGCGGATGCCGGGTGGTGCTGAGGAATTCACGCGCATCGCTGCGGAACGCTGCCTGCGTGCGTCCGGCCTGGGCCACCGCTACCAGCTGAAATACCGAAGCATTGTCTGCTTCCTGCAGGTACCTGCCCTGCAGTTCCAGCGCAGCCTTGAAAGGCATCTGCTGTCGCCATTCCGGGTGCTGTGGCGCCTGCAGGCGCAGTCGCTCAAGGGCAAATAAGCCCTGGGGGCCGGGTTGCTCGGGCCAAAGGGTGCCGTCATCATCAAAGACCGCGATGCGTTCCGCCGGGGTCACATAGCGGCTGCCGCCGGGTGTACTGACATCCCGCACGAAATCGAGAATACGCTGCTTGCCCGGACCGTCACGCCAGGCGGGCAGGGGGTCGGTAGCTGCCTGACACAGTGTGGCAAAGCCGATGACGGCGAACAGCAGCAATATGCGGCCTGACATGGAGGTCCTTATGTCTCTGGTGCGACGCACATACTACCGGGACTGCTGCATGGCGTGAATGTACCGGGTATAGTTCAGGCATGTTCGCCGACCTGAAGATTCGTGGACTGCTGCCCGCTCTCGTGGTTGCCCTGCAGTTTGCCGTGCTGCCCTGTGCGATGGCTATGCAGTCGGTCGGCGATTGCGAACACTGTGACGGTGCCGAGCGGCCCTCACACTGCATGGTTGCCGCCGACGAGTCCGCGGTGGATGCAGGGCTGAACTCGCACGATCGATTGGGCGCGGTACCGCCATCCGCTGATGTTTTCAGTATTCTGCCGCTGCCGGCTGCACCACGGATCTTGCATCGTGCCGAATCGGGTGCGGTCGCAATCGCCCGCCGCACCGGACGCCACGGCGGTGACCCGCCTCTCCACCTGCTCTACGGGCATTTCCGGAACTAGACCGTCCCCTCGACTGCTGACCACACCTGGTTCAACTCGAGGAGACTGTTCATGCACGACACAAAGGGGCGGGTTGCCCCCATCTGCAACCCGATTGCCGACCCGGCCAGGCGGACCTTCGTCCGCGGCCTCGCCCTCGGTGGTATCACCGCCGGGCTGGGCCTGTGGCGGAACCCGGCCTGGGCGCTCGATGCCCAGGGCACGCCGCAAATCCTCAGTGGTACGGAGTTCGACCTGCGCCTCGGTGCGTCGCCGGTCAACATCACCGGTCAACCGCGACTTGCGACGCTGATCAATGACTCGCTGCCGGGGCCGACCCTGCGCTTTCGAGATGGCGATACTGTCACTGTCCGCGTCACCAACAACCTCGCTGAATCCAGTTCCATGCACTGGCACGGCGTACTCGTACCGGCGGCGATGGATGGTGTACCGGGGCTCAGCTACGACGGCATCGGCCCCGGCGAAACCTTTGTCTACCGCTTCTCCATCCATCAGACCGGTACCTACTGGTATCACAGCCACTCCGGCCTGCAGGAGCAGACCGGCATCTACGGCGCGATCGTTATCGAGCCGCGCACGCCGGATCCGGTGGCCTGTGACCGCGATTACGTGGTCATGCTGTCCGACTGGACAGACGAGAGCCCGGCCCGCGTTGTTGCGAAGCTCAAGAAGCAATCGGACTACTACAACTACGGACAGCGCACCGCCGGCGACTTTCTGGGCGATGTACGTCGCGACGGTTTTTTCGCGACTGTTGCCGAGCGTCGCATGTGGGGCGAGATGCGCATGAACCCCATGGATATGGCTGACGTCAGCGGCTATACCTACACCTATCTGCTGAATGGCAATCCGCCGGCCGCCAACTGGACGGGACTCTTCAGTCCCGGCGAGCGCATCCGCCTGCGCTTCATCAATGCCGGTGCAATGACGATCTTCGACGTGCGTATTCCCGGGTTGCAAATGACGGTGATCGGCACCGATGGCCAACCTGTCAAGGCGGTAACTGTCGATGAGTTCCGCATCAGCGCGGGCGAAACCTACGACGTGATCGTGACGCCCGACCAGGACCAGGCCTACACGCTGTTTGCGCAGTCCATGGACCGCAGCGGGTTTGCTGCCGGTACGCTCGCGCCGCGTGCCGGCATGCGCGCCGTGGTGCCCGTTCCTGACCGGCGCGTGCCGCTGACCATGGCGGATATGGGTCACGCGATGTCCGCAGACTCTGGCGGGGCGATGGATCACTCCGCGCACGGTGAGCATGCGGGCCACGACATGTCGGCCATGGAGGGCAGTGGCGCGCCGGCAGTGATCACACATGCGGCGACGGAATTCGGTCCCGGTGTGGACATGCGGGTGGATCAGCCCTCAACGCGCCTCGACGATCCCGGTGTGGGTCTGCGCGACAACGGCCGGCGTGTACTCACCTATGCTGATCTCGAGAGTGTGTACGACGATCCGGATGGCCGCGAACCCGGTCGCACCATCGAGCTGCATGTGACCGGCAATATGGAGCGGTACATGTGGTCGTTCGACGGCATCCCGATGGAGGAAGCCGGACCGATCCGGCTCATTCATGGTGAGCGGATCCGCGTCGTACTCGTCAACGACACCATGATGGACCATCCAATCCATCTGCATGGCCTGTGGAGTGACCTCGAAGACGAAGCGGGTGCGTTCAAGGTCCGCAAGCACACCATCAACATCAAGGCGGGCCAGAAGCTGAGCTACCGCGTAGCCGCCGATGCCTTCGGGCGCTGGGCCTATCACTGTCACCTGGCGCTGCACATGGCTGGAATATTCCGTGTCGTTATCGTAGACCGCGACGGTCCGGATGCCAGCGAGCACGGAGGGCATCACCATGGTTAATCGCATACAAGAGGCTGCCCGCCTGGTATCGCTGGTCACGCTCCTGTCCATGCTGCTCGGCGTGACACCAGTGCACGCTGAAGATGAGCGCGACGCGGCGTTTCCGCAGCTCAGCACCACCATGAGCCAGCAGATGCCTGACGATCCCGTGTACTGGATGCTGCTCATCGACGAGTTCGAGTGGCAGGACCAGCGCGACGGAGATGCGCTGAGCTGGGATGCCCATGCGTGGATCGGTACCGACATGCACCGCGCGCTGCTGCGCGCCGAAGGTCAGCGGCAAGACGGCAACACCACGGAAAACCGTCTCGAACTGCTGTGGGCGCATCCGGTCGCCGCTTACTGGGACCTGGTGGCCGGTGCACGCATGGATACCGAGCCGGGGACGACACGAAACTACGTCGGCATCGGCGTGCAGGGTCTCGCACCGCAGTGGCTGCATGTGGAGGCGACGGCCTGGGCCGGCGAGCGCGGACAGACGGCGGCATCGATCAAGCTCGAGTATGAGCTGCTGCTGACCAACCGGCTGATCCTCGCGCCGAAGTTCGAAACCGATATCTATGGCAAGGATGATATGGCTAACGAGATCGGTAACGGAGTCAGTGATGTAAAGGCCGGCCTGCGTCTGCGCTACGAGATCCGTCGCGAGTTTGCGCCCTATGTCGGCATCGAGTGGACGGGCAAGTTCGGCCATACTGCCGACCTGGCCCGCAGCAACGATGAAGCGGTACGTGATACACACATTGTTGCCGGTCTGCGTTTCTGGTTCTGAAGCGAGCAGGTTCTGCATGCAGACGAATGACTGTCCGCTGTGCCGTGATACTGCGGCACCGGCTTTGTGGCGTGACGAAAAGTGCCGGGTAGTCGGTGCGGACGACGCTGACTACCCGGCTTTTCTGCGCGTGATCTGGCAGGCCCATGTCCGTGAGATGACCGATCTCGATCCGGCCGGACAGCAACATCTGCTGCGCGTGGTTCTGGCGGTCGAAGGTGTGCTGCGTACCGAACTTGCGCCCGACAAGATCAATCTCGCCACGCTCGGTAACCAGGTCCCGCATCTGCACTGGCATGTGATCCCGCGCTTTGCTGACGACGCCCACTTCCCGGATCCGGTGTGGGCAGAACGGCGGCGCGCCGGCGTGGCACACAGGGTGGATCGAGAGCGCCTGATCGAGGGTCTGTGCTCGGCGCTGGGGTCATCGCCGGGCAGGTGAAACGCCTTCAGTCAGTAATCAAAGCCAGCCGCTCACCATCGTCGAACACCAGTTCGCGTTCCGGCCAGCGGACGGCAGCCAGCCTGCCCAGATGCTGTGCGCCGGGTGCCAGCGGGCGTTCCCGGTAGCGCACGCCGGCCGAGAAATCCACACAGAAGGCGTTGGCGCGCGGTCCCAGCCAGGCACCGGCAGCATGCCCGTTAAACAGATCCGGTTCACCGCGCGAGAACAGCTGCCGCCCTTTATCGCTGCTCCAGCGCCAGTAGTGGCCAAAGATCACGGTTGGCTCATCCTGGTAGTCGTGCCACCAGGCGACGCGATCCACCATGCGCCACTTGCCGGTGGCGTAGAAGGGTCTTTTGGCCAGCCGCTCTACACCTGAAGTCAGTACGCGAATCGGGTTGCTCATCTGGAAGTGTTCGTTCATCCGGCCGGTGGCCGGAAGCAGCGGCATGCTGGCCTGCTCGTCGGCCATTGCCGTGTCCCATCGCCGGTATTCCCTGTCGAGGTCACGCATCAGTTCGGGATCGTGTTTCCATTTCTCGGCACCCTGGTGATATTTACGGTAGATCTCCGTCAGCGGTTGTGTGCCGGGCTCGGCGGCAAGCGTCAGCAGGGAGGCCTGGTGCCAGGCCGCGTGCACAATGCGCAGATCATCGCGAGACAGTGCGAGCGGCAGGCTGGCCAGAAAAACCGGAAACAGCTCGCGCTGGGCTGCGCTTGTTCCCCGGCAATCCGGAAACAGGCCCTTGCCGTGATCGTGGTTTTCGGCAAAGAACCAGCCATTGCCGGATTTTCGCGCGCCGCGCAGTACGCTGAGCTCGTGATTGCCGAGCACGCATTGCGCCTGTCCGTTTGCACACAGCGCCTGCACCAGTTCGATTACGCCCGGACTGTCGGGACCGCGGTCGCAGAGGTCGCCGACGAAGACCAGATGACGGCCGTCCCGATGCTGCCCGTCGGCGTCATAGCCGAGTTGCTGCAGCAGGGCGTGCAGCGCTTCGAGTTCGCCGTGCACGTCGCCGACGATATCGAGCGAACCAGCGGCCAGCGGCGCTTCAACCGTGATGGTCATTCAGACGGATACCGTGAGGGGGTCATAGTCCGAATCATCCGTGGCGCCTGCTACATAAGTATCGGGATTGAGGGTAGTGAGGCGGACGCCCTGTTCTTCGGCCGCCACCATTGACGCGCTGGCGCGCGGAATTCTTGCCGCTGCATAACGCTGCAGAGCTTCCGGAGTTGTGCCGGCTGCGGCAATCGCACGGGCCAGAATGAGCGCGTCTTCCAGCGCAAGATCGGTGGCGCGATCCAGAAACGGTGCGACAGGATGTGCAGCATCGCCGAGCAGGGCCACCCGGACCTGTGTCCAGGCGGGCAGCGGATCGCGAGCGAAAAGTCCGCGCGACAGGGACTGCTCGGGCGGCGTGGCCATCAGCACGGTGCGCGCAACGGTGTCGAAGCCACGGAATGCCGCCAGCACCGAGTCGACGCCTGAGGGCTTTGCCCAGCCTTCCTCCGTCCAGTGATTGCTGCGGGCGAGCGCCATGTAAGCAAGCTGTGTACCCCGGCCAACGCTGCGGCAACTGAGTTGCTGTCCCGGGCCGATCCAGATGGTTGCATCGCTCAGCCCGGGTGCCGCCGGTGCGAGGTGCGACATCGGCACCAGACCCTGCCACATCTGATAGCCGGTGAAGCGCGGCTGCTCGTCGCCGAACAGCCGCGTGCGGACAGCTGAGCGGAGTCCGTCGCAGGCGACGAGCAGCGAACCGCGCAGCATCTGCCGGCCAGCAAACAGGGCGGTGACTCCGCTGGCATCCTGACCGATATCCGCCAGCGTATGTCCGGGGTGCAGGCAGTTGCGGTCGTTGCTGTGAATGGCAGCGATCAGTGCGCGTTGCAGGTCCGCACGCCCGATCTGATAACAGCCGCCCGGATCAGGAGCAGTCTCGGCAATCAGCCGGCCGCTGTGGAAGTGTCTGACCGCGATGCTGGCCGGGCAGACCGCGAGGTCTTCCAGCGCCTCGCCGAGGCCGAGCTCTTTCAGAACCCGTGCCCCGGTCGCACTGATCAGGAGTCCCGCGCCGCCGGCAAACGGCTCGGCGGCCTGTTCGCAGACCGCGACCCGCAAGCCCTGGCGTTGCAGGGCCAGTGTCGCCGTCAGTCCGCCGATGCCGGCGCCGATGAGGATGACATCGAACCGCATATGCTCAGGGTGCCAGTCGCGCGATGGACCAACCTTCTCCGCTGCGACTGTAGAGGAAGCGATCGTGCAGGCGATGCTCGCCGGCCTGCCAGAACTCGATGGTTTCCGGCTGCACGCGGTAGCCGCCCCAGAACGAGGGCAGCGGTACCTCACCGGCAGCGAACTTCTGGCGCATCTCCATGAACTTGTTTTCGATCAGGCTGCGGCTGGAGATCACGCTGCTCTGTGCAGAAACCCAGGCCCCGATCTGGCTGTCACGGGGGCGGGTCAGGAAGTAGCGCAGGTTCTCGGCAGCCGAGGTATGGCTGGCCGTGCCGGTGATACGCACCTGGCGGCTGAGTTCGGCCCAGTAAAACAGCAGGGCAACCCGCGGGTTGGCGATGATTTCGCGGGATTTCCGGCTTTCCATGTTGGTATAGAAGACAAAGCCCGAAGCATCGTAGTACTTGAGCAGCACGGTGCGCAGCGAGGGCTGGCCGTCAGCGGCCACGCTGGCGATGCTCATCGCATTCGGGTCGAGTACCTGCGTCTCCATGGCCTCGGCAAACCACTGTTCGAACTGGCGGAAGGGGTCCGGGTCGAGCGCAGTGTGATCCAGTCGACGGGTGCGGTAGTCACGGCGGAGATTGGCGATATCAGTACTCATGGTTTCATTCTAACTAATTGGCATCATGCATTTGTGACACAGATACAGGCCGCCCTGCGGCAGTTGTCCGACTATGGGGAGCGGATTTGATAGCCGGCATCGCCGGGTGGTTCATGGGGTTAGCGGAAGAGGCAGCCGTGGGAGCCGGGGGGCACTATCGGGGTGTGTCGGGCATCCCGCTGGCCGGCAAAATCAGCCTGTTCCTCCTTGTAGCCGGTTCAATTGCCGCACTCGGCATGGCCTGGCTGGGCCAGGAAATCGTCCTGCGCAAGTTCGGCGAAACCGAATCGGAGCTGGTGCTGCGCAATCGTCACATCCTGCAGCAGGCCATTCAGGCCGATGCGGACAGCGTGGGCACGAATGTGCTGGACTGGAGCCAGTGGAACGGACTCTATGACTATGCCCTGGGCAGGAATGCGAAGTTTGCGAGCGAAGAACTGAATGCGGTGGGACTCGACCGACTGAAGCTGGACGCCATCCAGGTCATCAGTCCTGACGGGCGGCTTATCAGTGAGATAATCCGCACGGGCCTGACTGGTCCGGACGGGCAGCTGATACCGGATATCGGTAACGAGATCAGGCTCGCCGTGAAGCCGGAAACGCGTAGCGTCCCCGTTTCCGGATGGCTCAATACCAGTATCGGTCCGCTGATCGTCGTCGCGCGCCCGATTCTCAGGAGCGACGCGACAGGGCCGGCCGCGGGTGTTCTGATCATGGCCAGGCACCTGGATCCGGCTGCACTTTCAGCGGGCGTCAGTGTCCTGCCGTCGCAGGTCTTCGTCCATGGCAGTGCCTATGGACCACTCAAGCCGGATCTGCTCCCGCTGCTTGCACAGCTCGAAAATTCGCCCGATTCAGCTGCGCTGGTTTTGCGCGATACGGACATGTCGGATTTCCGGTACTTCCGCGATATCAACGGTCACCTGGCGTTCCTGCTGGAAACCCGCATGCCGCGTACCGTACTCACGACGGCACGTGAGACGACACATCAGCTCTCGATCGCACTGCTGGTCTTTGGCGCAGGCATCTTCCTGCTGTTGCTCGTGGTGATCCGCTTTGCGGTGTCGCGCCCGCTGGGACAGCTTGCGGGTCATATGCAGCGGCTGCGTGAGACCGGTGAGATCAGGCCGGCTGCGAATGCCGATTCCGGTGATGAGATCGGTACCCTGGCCCGCAGCTTCAATGAACTGCTCGGCGCCCGGCAGAAGGCCAGCAGTGAACTGGGCATGCTGTCGGCCGCCGTCCGGCATGCCGATGAAGCGATCGTGATCCTGCAGCAGGACGGCCGCATCGCCTGGGTGAATCCCGCTTATGAGCGCAGCCGGGATGTCAAGAATGCTGATCTGCTGGGCTGCAGGCCGAATGATGTCGTCAAGGGCTGCGATGATCCCGCGACGCATCTGGCCATTTGGGCTGCAGCACGGGTCGGCAAGACCTGGAAGGGGCGTCTGCGGACGGTCGTCGGTGATGGCCGGGTCGTCACCGAAGATGTGGTCGTCTCGCCGGTACTGCACGCCGGCCAGACTGAGCCAGGCGGTTACGTGATGCTGATGCACGATGTCAGCGAACAGATCGCGCTGGAGGCGCAGATCGCGCAGACGCAAAGGCTGGAAGTGGTAGAGCAGCTGGCGGCCGGTGTCGCGCATGAGATCAATACGCCAGCCCAGTACGTGGATGGCAATGTGCGTTTTCTCGAAGAAGCCTTCAGCGCGTTGTCGGGTTTGCTCGGCAAGATCTCTGACCAGGCCTGCGCCGCCGGCGATGGGGCGCTGTCCGCGGCCGATATCTCGGCCCTGCTGGCCGAGGCTGAAGTCGACTATCTGAAGACCGAAGTGCCGGTTGCAATCCGGCAGACGCTGGAAGGTGTCGGGCGAATCAGCAGTATCGTCCAGTCGATGAAGGAACTGACCGATCCGGCGCCCGATTTCGTGCCAGCCAACCTGAACCCGATCATCGAGGGCGCCGTGATTGCAGCGCGGAACGAATGGGCTGATGTCGCCGAGTTCCGCATGCAGCTCGATCCGCAGCTGCCCTGGGTGCCATGTCAGCCCGAGAGCATCAACCAGGTCGTGGTCAACATGCTGGCCAATGCTGCGCAAGCCATCGCCGGGAACCGCACGGCGGCACCTGGCCATGTCGTCGTCAGTACCTGCAGTGCCGGTGACGGTGTGGAGATCAGCATCAGCGACGATGGTGCCGGGATGACCCCGTTTGTACAGGCGCGGATCTTCGATCCCTTCTATACGACCCGCCCGGTGGGCGAGGGTACGGGCCAGGGGCTCAGTACAGCGCGCAGCGTGATCCGGAAGCATGGCGGTACGATTGCCGTGGACAGTGCGCCCGGCCGTGGCAGCTGCTTCAGGATTCATCTGCCGCTGGCCGATGGCCAGCTGGCATCAGGCGGGGATCAGGATTCGCAGCTTCTGCGAGACACTCGTCGACTCGCCAGCTGAAGACGCAGCGGTTGTCTCGCGCAGCTGCATCAGCAGCGGGCTGGTGATCTCCTCGCCACGAAACATCAGTGTCTCGCCGTTGTCGGCGATGATGTCTTCATCGAGTACCATGCCTGGCCGCAGTTCATCGAAGCCGACCCAGCGGATATCCATATAGGCACTGTGCATGTGTACGGTACGTACGGCTTCGATAATCGCTTTGGGCAGGCCGGGCATCGACTGCTCCATGCGCTTCAGTGCGTCAGCCGGCTGTTCACCGGTAGCCATCAGGTCATCGAGGGCAGTGGCTACGGCGAGGATTACCGTTGCCGTGTCTTCCGCCGGCCACTCGCTGACCTCGGCTGGCAGCGCGGAAAAGTCCGTAAGCTGTTGCTGACGCGCGACCATCGCCGCAACCGGCTCAAGCTGCGGAATGCGACCGATCAGTGCTGCGGCGACTGCAGGATGGCGGCGATAGAGGCGCTGTTCTTCGTCGTCCAGCGGTGTGCCCGCGTACAGTTTGTCGAGCAGTTCGACCGGCAGGGTGATGCAGCCGAGCTGCGATAGCAGCGTGGCGAGGCGCAGATCCCAGGGCATGGTGAACTTCAGCGCACTGGCGATGGCTGCCGAGTATTGCCGCACACGCCCGGTGCGCCGCCGTGCGACCGGATTCGTGATGCCGAGGATGTCGGTGAGCATTTCCACCAGGCCCTGCAGCGTCTTCTCCAGCAATTCCTTGCGGGTGGTGATCAGTTCGTACTGTTCCAGGCCGGCATTCACTGCGCGGCGCAGCGCGTCTTCGTGACAGGGCTTGGTCAGGAAACGAAATACATGTCCGTCGTTGATTGCAGAAATCGTCGATTCGAGATCTGCCTGACCCGACAGAATCATGCGCACCGTATCCGGGTACTCTTCGCGGATTCTGGTCAGCAGTTCGGTGCCGTTCATGCCGGGCATGCGCATATCTGAAACGATGAGCGCAACCGGGCCGGTGTCTTTCAGCAGTGCCAGGGCTTCGACGCCGCTCGTGGCCGTCAGGACGTCATGCGACTTCCGCAGCTGGCGGCGGATGCTGTCCAGAACGTTGGGTTCGTCATCGACAAAAAGTACACGCATCGCAGGGTGGTTCCAGGTCTGGTGTCATATATCCAGTGCATGGTAGCGCCCGGCCAGTATTTCCGGTCAGCAACGGGTCACAGAACCGGCCCCGCTCAGTTCAGACGCACCGCGGTCAGTCGCAGGGTGATCTTGCCGAAGATCGGTGCGCTGCCGGACAGCATCAGCGGTGTGCGCGTCTCGGCGTCGAGGGCCAGTTCGATATTGCCGTGCAGGCCCAGCAACTCGAAGTCGTCGCTGTCTGCGCTCGCCTTACCGGACGGGTCCACGACTGGCAGAGCGCGCAGCGTGAGACGCAGAGGTGTGACCTTGTCCCGGCGCTGCACCGAGCCACTGGGCCACAGTTCAGCGTAGTTCACGCTGATGGCGCGCGGTTCCATGACCTCGACATGCACGATCTGCGTATCCCGCCGCCGGAACACCAGCAGCTCCACCTGATCGCCGGGTTTGTCCAGCGCGGCGGCGGCGATGGCGTAGAGCAGGCCGGTGGATTCCAGCACCGGTCGCCCGGCCGGGTCGACGGGATATATGCGCGGACCTTCGCTGGTCTTGGTCCATTTCGCCGGCGGCAGGGACTCCTCGGCGCGGTTCACCGGCCAGCGGGTGCGCAGGTAGACGCCCGTCTCTCCATAGCGCCACGTGCGATAGCGGTGCTTGCCTTCCAGGTCATGGTGAGCGCCCTGGATGGCAGCGCCATTTGCGGGGTCCATGAGCAGGGTGAGGCGCGACCGGCGGCCCAGACCGCTGGCCTCGTAAACCAGTTCCAGTACCTCGGCGCCTGGTGTGATCGCCCGCATGCCGGGTATCGGCAGCAACCCGCTGCGGATGGAAGCCTCCGGCACCATGTTCAGGGTGAGGCGGGCATCGGCGCTCAAGAACAGCTTGGTGGCGGTCATGCTGATTTCCGACCAGCCGACGCGGGCCGGATCGAACAGCGGCGCAACCGCCGGCGCGTCTCCGGCGGGTACCAGGCCGGCGTACAGGAGCGCCGCGGCGGTCACCAATATGTGCCGTGCTGCTAGACTCATTTGCGGATCATAGCGTGCTGGCCCCGGATGTACTGAACTGATGCCCGACCTGTATCGAGCCTGCCGCATGTTCCTGCCCAGGTCCCGCCGTTCGGGATGCCTCGCGCTCCTGCCACTTCTGCTGCTGTCCCTGCCGGCACAGGCCGAGGTGGTGTTCAAGGGCCTGAGCCGAACCACCGAAAAAGTCGTGCGCGCCACGGTCGTACTGGCCGGGGAATCCTGCAGTGCGTCCGACGCGCGGGTACGCCGCCTGTACCGGCGTGCCGATACGGAAATCCGTCAGGCACTCGAAGTCTATGGTTATTACGCGCCGACCATTGAAAAGACGCTCGGTCGTGACGGGAGCTGCTGGCAGGCAAATTTCACGGTCAAGCGTGGTCCGCGCGTCAAAATCCGCAGCCTGAAAGTTTCGGTATCGGGTCCCGGAGCAGACGACCGGATCCTGTCCGGCAAGGATGCCCGGCCGGATTTCGCGGTCGACGACGGGCTCAATCAGCGGGCATACGATGCTTACAAGGTGTCGCTGGCTGGCCTGGCCCGGCGTCGCGGCTATTTCGACGGACGATTCGCAAGCAGTGTGATCGATGTGTATCCGGAGAAGCTGGCTGCGGATATCCATATCGACTATGCCTCAGGTACACGCTATCGCTTTGGTCCCGTCGAGTTTGACCAGGAAGTTGTCGATCCGGATCTTGCCCGGCGCTTCGTCGAGTTCGCAGAGGGCGAGCCCTACGATGCAGACAGGATCAATGATCTCTATACGGCTTTGCTCGCCAGTGGTTATTTTCAGGGCGTCGAAGTGCGCACCACGCCGAGGCCCGGCCCGACCCCCGACGTACTGGTCAGCGTGGCACTGACGCCCAGCAAGTCGCGGACCTGGACGACCGGTATTGGCTATGCCACCGACACCGGTCCGAAACTTCGTCTCGACTATCGCAATCAGCGTCGCAACGAAGAAGGTCATCAACTCGAGTTCAACAGCCAGGTGTCCAAGGTGCTCGGCGGTGCTTCTGTCAGCTATCGCCTGCCCGACGGGAAACGACAGGACGAGTGGCTCAGCATCAATATGGGCTACAAGTACGAGAACCCGGAAGACAGCAGAAGCGCCGAGTTCAGGCTCGGTCTGCAGCAGAGCAGGCGCCGGCGCGGCAACTGGCGCGAAACGCGCTTTATCGACTACATCCACGAAAACTACCGGGTGGGCGACGAGCGCGGCAACAGCAACCTCATCGTGCCGGGCATCAGCTGGGCCGAGCAGCCGCTGCTGGTGACCGGCCGGCCGCGGCGCGGGCGGCGTCTGAACCTGAAGCTCAGCGGCACGGATCAACTGCTTGGCTCCGATACGGCATTCATGCAGATAGAAACCGGCGGCAAGCTTATCCTGCCACTCGGTTCGAATGCCCGTCTGCTGACCCGTCTGGAGGCGGGCTGGACCATCAAGGATGACTTCTCCGATCTGCCGTTTTCAGTGCGTTACTTCGCTGGCGGCGACGGCAGTGTGCGCGGCTACGACTACAAGTCGCTTGGCCCCACCGATACCGACGGCAATGTGGTCGGCGGCGCCAACAAGCTGGTCGGCAGCATCGAGTTCGATGCGCGGGTATACGGCAACTGGTCAGCTGCCGTGTTCGCTGATTCCGGTAACGCCTTCAACAGCTTTCGCGCCATGTCACTGAAAACCAGTGTCGGTACCGGCGTCCGCTGGTACTCGCCGCTCGGGCCGGTGCGTTTCGATGTCGCTTTTCCGCTCGACAGCGATGCGTCGGACTCCTGGCGTATTCATATTTCACTCGGTCCGGACCTGTGATCGGTACGCTGGCCAGCCGGATGCTGTCCGCATTGCAGGCGCTGCTCCTGGCTGTGCTCGTGCTCTGCCTGTGGCTGCTGGCGACCCCGGCCGGCAGCAGCTGGCTCATCAACACGGTTGCCGCACAGACGGATGGCCTGCTCAGCGTCAGCGGTCTGCACGGCAGCCTGCTGCGCGGCATGCGGGCGGACCGGGTCGAAATCCGGGTCACGCGCACCAGCGTGCTGATCTCACAGGCCGAACTGTCGGTGTTCTGGCCGGATCTGCTGCGCAGGCGCATACGGCTGCGAACCGCACGGGCCGCCGAAGTGCTGGTTGAGGTCGGCCCGCGTCCGGCCGACGAACCCCACACGCCGGTCAAGCCCTTGCTGCTGCCCCTCGTGATCGTCGCTGACAGTCTGGAAGTCGATCAGCTGCAGATCCGCATTGAGGGGGGGGAGCCGGTCAGCCTGCACGCGGCGCGCCTGCAAGGCGAGCTGGCTGACGGCGCGATCCGTTTCAGTTCGCTGGCGGCGCAGATCCAGGGCGTCGAGCTGTCCGCTGCCGGTTCCTTTGGCACCGGCGAGCCCTTTGCGACCAGTGCCGAGTTGCGCTGGTCCGTTCCGGGTCAGGACCTTGCCGGACAGGGACCGCTCAGCGGGAATCTGGCGGCTCTGCGTTTTGAACAGGTCGTGCGCATGCCGGACCCATTGGGTGTCGGTGGCATTTTGCACCTCATGGACGGCAACCCCGAAATCATCGCCGGCGCGCGCTGGCGGAATATCAGCCGCGATCTGGGTGCAGCCGGGATCGTGGTCAGCGATCGCGGTCAGCTGCAACTGCGCGGCTGGACAGATGGCTTCAAGGCGCAGCTCGATGCCGGTATCGCACCCGGTGCGTGGTCTCGTATGCAGCTGACTGCCGCCGGTGCCGGTGATATCCGGCAGTTCAGTGTCGATAGCCTGCGTCTCAGTGGACCCGAGGGCACAGTCAGCGGCCATGGGCTGTTCAACTATGTGGCCGGACTCCGCGGTGCGTTCTCGTTGCTGGGGAGCCGCATCGATCAGCGTACGGTTGATGCTCGCCT
>CAYJPG010000039.1:0-3035 GCA_964371995.1 uncultured Chromatiaceae bacterium
CACGCCGGGAATGACCTCATCTTCGCCAAGGCTGCCGTCGGCGCGGAGTGTCAGTCGGCGCAGCGAAGGCTGACTGGTGTCGAAGCTGGAACGCTCGTTCACGTAGTAGGCACTGACCACGACATTGTGCCGCGTGGAATCTGCGCCGAGATCCGGCGATATGCCGTCGGCAAATATCCGGCCGTGGGCAAGACTGGTTTGTACCTGCAGTCGTCCGGCTTCAGGTACGGGCTGTGTGCCGCCTGACCATGGCTCCGCATGACGCAGTGTCAGCACATCGCTGCCAGCGCGCGGACTGTTGGCAAAGGCGTTGCAGGGGAGGTCGTAGCGGTCGTCGCTGACTTCGACCGGTACGCCGACCCTGAGTGCCCACGCCGCGACATCCGGGCTGCCGCTGCAGGGCACGGTGCCGCCGGCCGGGACTTCGATCATGGCGGGTTCGGCATTCCGCCCCCAGTAGCGTGCCAGGCGGATATCCGGCTCGATCGTGTCGAGTGCAAAGCGGGCGCTTTCCTGCAGGCGTGACAGGCTGTCGCTGGCCCGATAAGTGTTCTTGCTCTGGCTGTACATATAGAGTGCACCGCCGATCAGGAACAGGCCGATAGACATCGCGACCATCAGTTCGATCAGGGTCATGCCACCTTGCTGCCGCGCCGTGAGTGCTGCGGAGCTCATGGCTGCAGTCTCAGGCTGTAACTGGCCGTTTCGGTTTGACCGATTTCCGGCCACTGCAGGGTAATGGTGTAGACCGGCGCAGGCGCTGCATTCACCAGAATCTCGGCGCTCGCCCCCTGGGGCAGCTGCGCTTCGATCTCGTTGTTCCAGCTGAACCAGTCGTCGTCGGCGAGTTGAACCGGCGTGCAGTCTGCGTCGCCGTTGACGCAGGACTCGTCAGTGCCGGGACCGGTGCCGGCATAGGCGTTGCCGGCGGGCAGATTGGCGCGGATACGGTCGGCCATGTCGGCGACAAGATTGACTGCAGTTGTCCGGTAAACAGCAGTGCGTCCGGCCCGCAGGCCTTCAAGATAGAGCGCCGCTATACCGAGCATGCCAACCGACATCACGACCAGTGCGACGAGCACTTCGACGAGCGTAAAGCCATGCGCAGCAGAGGATATTCCTGTGCGGACCGTGCGCATGGTCATCGGCAGCCACCCAGCGGGTTGATATCGGTATCCTGCAGATCAGAGCGCATGCGCCGGATCTCGGGCTGTCCAGTCGGCTGCACGCGGATCCAGCGTCCGGCAGCCACGCCGCCACCGGTATCACGATCGCCGCGCGCATCGCAGATCTGGATGTCGGTTGTGGATTCCGCGACGCGCATGGTACCGGCAGCGGAAAAGGTGATTCGGCCGCCGCTGTCGGCCGGAAAAACACTCATCTCCAGAACCGGGCCGGAGTCGACAGGGCCGTGTCGTTGCACGACGGGCTCGCCGGCATCAGTTGCCGCGTTGCCATCGCTGTCGACGAAAACCAGCCAGCCTGCCTTCAGGTCGCCGCCTGCCTGACAGCCCGTTCCCGCTGCATTTGCCGGGCACAGTACGACGCTGGCCTGCCGGCTGATCGCCTCGCCGCGCGCAGCATGCAGGCTGGTTACGAGGTCGTTGACCGCGGTGCTCATGTGGCTGTTGCTCAACATATCGTTGAACGCAGGGACGCCCAGTCCCAGCGCGAGCGCCAGAACCGAGATGATGACCATGAGTTCGATGAGGCTGAAGCCTTCTTTTTTGTACACCGCAACGCCCGACAGGAGACTTTGTCTTCAGTGCGTATCGTGCCCGCATCGGTGGCGCAGGGGAAACGCTGCCGATAACTGGCAACGCATTCGGGATGACCGGGGAAACTGAATTTCATTCAGGTTGTTATGACGGACATATAAACTGATTACTCGCAGCAGCGGGTGCAGCACGAGGTCGGCCGGTATAGCTCACGATTACGCTTCTTGCGGCGTCAGGTCCACGAGGGTCGCAGAAGTTCAGAGTGCCGTTTACTGATCGTTTGCCAAAGGGCCGGAACACGAAAGCACTGCGGTTGGCCGTGATCACGCCGCCCGGATAGCCGGGCGCTGCCTGCAACAGCGTCTCGCCGGCATCTACCTGCGGCGGATCGTCGCGATCCCGATTGACGAAAACGATGAAGCCCGACTGCCAGGGTTGTGCATGGTTGCAGGTCCTGCCGTCGGTGCTCCGGCAGAGGACCACATCGGTGCCGTACTTTTCCGCTTCCTGTCGCGCGAGGTGAATGCCGTGCACATAGCGGTTGACCTGCGCGACCATGTCCCCATCGAGCAGCAGCTTGCTGAATGCGGGTACCGCCAGTGTTGCGAGCACGCCCGCCAGCAGGCTGACGAGCAGAAGTTCGAGCAAGCTGAATCCTGCCTGGTTTTGCATAAGTCACCGGACGGATACGCTAGCGCAGCATTCGAGCGCAGAACACGCGCCAATCCGCCGGAAGTCACGGGATTTGCCTGGCGTGATGCCGGTTTTGTTTACACAGGGGCAGTCGGGTGGCTAAAATTCGATCATTCAAGGATGTTGTGACTGGAACCTCAGTGAGCTTACGTACCCGCATCGAAGAAACCCTGCGCGAGCATGGCGTGACGCCAACGGCGCAGCGCATTGAGGTGAGCATGCTGCTGCTCGCTGAACCCTGTCACAAGTCGGCTGACCAGATCCTCCAGACCCTGCGCAGCAATGGCAGTCGGGTCTCCAAGGCCACGGTCTACAACACGCTGAACCTGCTCTCCAGCAAGGGCATCCTGCGGGCGATTTCGCTTGATCCGACGCGGATCGTCTACGACTCCACGACGGTCGTGCATCACCACTTCCTCAACGAGGATACCGGCGAACTGATGGATATCGATCCCAGCCAGGTGGAGTTGCAGAAGCTGCCAGTCCTGCCGCCCGGCATGCGTGCCGAAAGCGTTGAGCTGATTATCCGGGTCCGTCCCAACAAATAGACCGCCAGCCGCCAGCCGCCAGCCGTGAGCCCTGCGGGGCTGCGTTGATTGATGGCCCCGGGGCGTTTCCCTATAC
>CAYJPG010000039.1:3045-11937 GCA_964371995.1 uncultured Chromatiaceae bacterium
TCCCTATACTGCGCGCCGGCGCCGGGGTAGCTCAGTTGGTAGAGCACCGCATTCGTAATGCGGGGGTCGGAGGTTCAAATCCTCTCCCCGGCACCAACAGATCAAGAACTTGCGAAGTTCGCCCGTTTTTCCCCATCTCCCGTAAGTGCACCGTAAGTGCAAATGCATCGCCATCGTAGGGGTTGACCACCTCGCGGTGGTCATTGCCAGGTCGGCGCGTACTAGCCGGCTGTATTTGGTGTCCGGCAACCTAATGCCCGGCTCACGGAAATGGGATTACAGCCTGGTCCAGGCCTTCAGGTTCCGTGTCCGCTGAGTCCACAGCGGAAATTGCAGGCTCTTCCTCCGACGGGGCTGGCAGCAAGAGTCCTTGGCTCGCGCACCCGAGCGGTGGTTCGATGTTTGCGACGAAAGCAGCGACTGGACGTTCACCGCCAGTTTGTCTCCCCACGAATTGGACCTCGAAGCCGCGAGGGGTCAATGCCAAGTCTTCCGCCGACCAATACTTGGCCGGGGAAAGCGTCGAGTCGGGAATCTCGAATGTGAAGGCACAGCGGACATCCAGATCTCGATCGAAAGCCACAATTACTTGGCGATTGTCCCGGATGGCAGGCCCAATGGTGGCAACACCAAGGTTTGTGCAGGCTACTGCCGCAATGCCACGTGTCTTGTCCGACCCCACGGTCAACTCGTGTGACCTCCAGCGAGAAACGCCATCGTGCTGGTAACTCAACACGTCATAGGCCGTGTCGATGCCAGGTGAGACACAGTTGCCAGGCGCCCAACGGCTGCTCGCCGACGGTGGCTGCCGAATCATCGAGAGTTCGATCGGCTGGAAGGTGACCTGGGCAGCGGTTGAGGCAGGCAGCGACTGTGGCGTCACAGCTATGACTTCATTCAGAAACGTTGTAATCGGGCCGCCAGTGCCGGATCGCTGGTCGGCTAAGGTGCCTGGAAAGGCACTGTCGGCAATCGTATCGAGGATGCTCATCTGGGTAAAAAAGCTTACCCACGGATTGGAGAAGGGCCACCGCAAACGAATCTGATCCCGATACGCGGCAACTGTTTCTCCGTGCTCAGTTACCCAGACATCGATCTCGAAATGCGTGTCGGTCTCCCGTCCCTTTAGATGAATCTGAAGCGCTTCGGATTCCGGAGTTCTTTCGTTCAGGATGAGCTCGCTCTGCACGAGTCGCCGTCGGGGGGTTTCGTAGCTAGGTTGAATTGGAACGACGCCGATCATATCGCCGGCAGGTCGAACCGACGGGAAATAGCGCGGTCGGAACAGGGCGATAGGGTCTGCCGCCTCAGATGCGTGATCGGGAATCTTGCTATGGGTGACTAGCTGAATGTCCAGGCCGACCCGCGTCCCTGCTGGAACCTTTATCTGGTGCTTGATATACCGAACCGAATCCCCACCGAAAAAATAGGAGAGATCACGGGCGATTCCCGGAAGCCGCAGGGAAAATGCGACGACGATAGCCATTCCCAGAGCAAAGGCGGTTCGACGGGCTGTATTCGGCGGTGCCAGTCGCCTCGCGACAAGATATGCAGGCCCGAAGACCGTGACGTTAGGAATTACCCAGAAGAATATGAGCGCAATAAGGGCCCAGAGCAGGTACAGCATCGGTAGTCTTGGGCGGCGCTATGAGGCACCGCGCCCCAGGCGCCGCCAGCTCACTATCCCGATGATGAATATTGCGATATTCATCCATTGGGCCATTGGCCCTACCAGAGGCGTAATCGATGCCAGGAGGAAACTTAGGATAGGCGCCAGCACGCAGCACAATCGCAACGCGGGCAGTCGGACGGAAAACGCAAGGGCGCTCAGAATGCTGAGCACGAGGGCAGTGGCTGAAACCAACGCAAACCGGCCGGATGGGACCGTAATCAGGATGGCTGACTGTTGCTCGGTGGCGTAGTCGACTACCATACTTATCGCCAAGCGGGCATAGGCAAGGACCCATAGCCAGGAAAGAACCGCGCCCGCCACTAACAGGCGGTTCATGAATGTCTTCCCGTTCGCGGCAGTGTCCGGTCGGACGCTGCCCGCCCTCAATTGCGGCTCGTCATCGTCCCCTTCGTCAGGGGAGGATTCCAAGTCGACGTAGGTTCGGAGGCGTTGCGACCGGAAAATCAGAAATGCCAATGCCAGAAATGCTACGCCTCTTGCAGTTTCCAGCATGGTGAACAGTGACGCCGCACCTGATTTCTGGGTGCGCCCAAACGTCGTAATCGCGAATAGTACGAGCGCTGCCACGAGTAGCCATCGGGCCCATCCAAGGCGAAACCACAGCAGTCCAACAAACAGCCAAGTGGCCGCGATGGGCGTAGCAGTGTTCGTCCAGACGTAGGAAGGCGCACCTCCCGGACGAGACCAGGAGAGATTAATTGGACCAGCGATGATTGCCACCGATACAGCAATTGCAATTGTGACTAAGAGCAGGCGCGGGGTCTCAACGGCGAACGAGCGAGTGATGCTAGCCACGGGACTCTCCACAACTCACCTTAGAGTGACTTGGGTGCAATGTGGCACGGTGGTTATGTAAAAGCCGTGATGCCCGTCACGCGCTAGCGATACGCGAAGACCATCGGTGCCCACCCGCGAGCCCAGTCTTCGATTTTCTCAACAAAGGCCACGCGATCAGGAGATGATTGCAAAACATCCCGGCGCCACTGATCCGGCGTCTGTCCAAGGCCGGGATTGTGCATGCCTTCTTCTTGCGGGTCGAAGTAGTAAGCAACGGTTCTCTGAGTCATACCGTTATCCTCGCTGAAGCCTGCCGTCAGGAACAATGCCGGCATGATGGCGCCATGCGCTTGTGCGGTCATCTCGGCTGTGTCGAATGGGGTCTTAACCGGCCAGGGTATGTAGCCATAGTGGATCCACCAGCAGCGCTTCAGGTCTCGGGCCTGCGTCGCTCTGTTCTCGGAGACCAGATTCTCGGGGTTCGTACACCCGGCCGACGCTGATTGGCCGGAGGCCGAACGGGTGGTCGGACTGACAACGACCATGCCGGCCACTCGACCGTTCTTCAGCTTGCCCAGAATTCCTAAGGGGCCCTTCGGAAACCCAGGCGCGTCCCGAACCACAGCCAAACCGAGCCACTTGCCTTCGGGTAGCGGGATTCGGCGGCTGTCGAACTCGAAGTCGTCCTGGAATGTGGCGTTGACGAAACCGCCAGATGGTGTCGGCGGAGAACGATCCGCGGATTGATTTCGGGTAACGACTGGACTCTCAGGCCGTGATCTGACTGGCGCGTAGGTGCCGTAAGCTCCGTAACCAGTCGGAATCGGAAAGCGAAACGCGTTACTACCGAAGTTTGCCATCCAGCGATCGCCAACGGGCGCATTCTTTGAGGAGCCGGAGAGCGTCACAAAAGGAATCAGTGCATCACCGCGCTTGCCAATCTGGGTTCCGCCCTGTTCCCCAGGTTCGCCGTTTAACCAGATGCCATTGACGCCGTAGTAGACGACGTTGCTATCCGCGTCAAGGGCGAACATGAATACGTCGCCATTCTGGTAGATCTCGTTATTGCGAGGGGCGATCACCCGGACGAAATTTGGGTCGCCACCCAGGAGGGTGGCCCGGTCCATGAGCATCTGATACTCGAAGTATCCCTCCATGCCCTGTCCCGAATCGCTCTTGGCGGGCTCCACACCAACTCCCGCATTCGTGTTTGACCCCATTTGGGGTTCGCCGGGCTGAATGGACAGAGTGACCTCCCAGTAGTGATGGCCCCGGCGAACCGAAGTGTTTGCCAGCGTGGTGCTGCTCGGGCCGGCGCAGCAGAATTCAACAATCAGGCCAGCGCCACTGACTGAACCGGATTTGTTGCTCCACACGACGCGACTTTTCACCGGCGGCATATAGGCGCCAGGCTCATTGATGGTCTTCGGAGTTGTGGTAGTTCCGACGATATCGGGGTCTGGATATGGGTCAGATGCCTGGATACTCGTTAGGCCGCTGGAGCTTTGGCGTGGGCCAGCGCTTGGTGCAGCTATTGCCGGAGTGGAGGGTGCAGTGGCTGCATTCCAGGGATCAAACCGGGCCATCGGGGGAAGATAGCCAGGGACGCCGCCGGCCCAGGGGCGAGCCAGGATGACGATCGCGCTGGATAGCGCGGCCGATGCAGTCAGCCAGCGCCAGCCGGCCGAGCGCCGCCAGAGGCTATCCGTCTCGCTGCTCATTCGGTGACGGCTGACGAACCATACGGGCTCGAACGGTCCCTTCCTCCTGGTACAGCTCGATCGCGTCGTAGCCCTTTTGCTTGGCCTGAATCAGGGACTCCGCAATTTTTTCTTCCATTGCTCGGACCAAGTCTCGCGAGGAGGCGTTGACGCCTAGCTTCCTATAACGCTTCATTAGTTCGACGATGATATCTGGAGCAATCCCCGCGCCCACGACTTTCAATCCGTAGCCCTGAATCATCGCTTCCATCTCCAATGCACAGACCCGAGCAATGTCCAGTCCCGCGAAGGGTTGAAAGACAAAGATTCGATCGATCCGGTTGAGCACTTCGGGGGCGAAGCCGTGCTCGCGGAGAGTATTGACCGAGGTCTGGCGGAGTTTCTCTGCATCATTCGCGTACGTTTTTACGAGCTGCGCCAGTGCGTCGGTGGCGGCATTCGACGTGAGGATGAAAATGGCCTGGGAACTGCCAATGTGCTTACCATCGGATGCCTCTGTTACGAAGCCATCATTCCAGGCGGTTAGAAAGCCCTTGAGCACCTCCGGATGAGCCTTCTCGATCTCGTCGAGCAGGACTACCGCCGTGGGGAAGTCGCGCAAGCCGGAAGTGAGCTTGCCGTAGGTGTCGGAGCCCACGTATCCCTTGGTCATGCCGAACAGCTGCGACGCCGAGAAGCTGCCCGCGGAGAACTGCGTCATGTCGAAATGCAGCAGCTTCCGATCAAGCTCCTTTGCGACTGTCTTGGCGAGGTACGTTTTGCCGGTACCCGGGGGGCCGGCGAACAGGAAGACACCTACCGGCCGATCTCGTTGCGTAAGGGCGAGTCGCCGCCGAATCTGTTGAGCCACGTCGTCGCAAACAGCGTCCTGGCCAATCACCTTTGCCTTGAGGCCTGTGGCCAGACTCTCTGCATTGATGATAACGGCCTCCTGGTCCAGCGCCTCGGCCGCCGTCTCAATGGCCTTCTTGTTCGAGAGTCGGTCCAGAATATCCATGGGCATTACTCCGTAAAGCCAAGCGGGCGCGGTCTCACGATCGTGCGTCCAAACCGCCCACACCAGAAACCATAGGACTGTGGCAACAGCCAGAACATACCAAACGTGACCATTGATCCATCCCGCGGCCCACAACTGGGCGGCGCTAAGGGCTGAAGCTGACGGCCAGTGCCGCTCGAGAAACTGCACCAGCATCAGTACGACGCTGATTGCAACGAGCCAGGGCAGTGAGCGGTTCAGCCATCCCAACATACGCGTTTCGTCACATCGTGACCGGCAGCGCCAGAGTCTGGCCGACAGCCATGATGGGCATTAATGCCTGCCCTCCGGCGGCCTCCACGCCGAGCGTGATACCGCCGCCGCCATCGTGAATTCCAATTACTTCTATGACCGACGAGCCCTGCGTAACAGGAATAATCACGTGCTGCTGGGCATTGGTAATCCGAACCTCCCGACGATAGTGAGCGCTCACGATTGCAACGACATCTCCGTCCTCCGCATGCGTGTCCCACAACGTCAGGCGTGTCAGAACGATCGATTGATTGCTAGCGGCTGGTCCAATTGCTGTTGCTTGAGCCAGACCCGTCGAGGTGCCTGCGGAAGGGTCCGAAGGCTGCCTATCGGCATCTGCTAGGATCGCCTGGAGGCCGGCGCGATCAAATGGCGGCAGTTGCATTTCTTCCGTCGCCGCTATGCGATCGGCACGATCAATAGGCTCGAGCTGGAGTGGCTCCAAGCGCGTAAAGCTGTCCTGCCGAGCTTCGCGTTCTTTTGTGGTTACCCGGTCCGATGAACCCGGGGGGTAGAGCCAGGTGAATCCGGCTCCAATGGTCACGGCCGCAACAAGCAGCGACGCGAGAAAGCGCACGAGAGGGGTCCGTTGCGCCTTGCGCGGGGTTGGTTCCGAGCGAGGGAGCTGCTGTGGGTCTAAATGTTTCAATGGCTTCACCAGGAATTGAGGCGTTGGCGCTGCATCTCACCTTGAGGGAAGGGCCGACCAGGAGCAGTGACCAAGCTCTCAGAACCGGGATTTTGTTCAATAGCGAGGCCCGGCCGGAGCGCTGCTGGAGGGGCCTGTCGACTCGGGCTGCCGTCGGCAGGAAGCAACGATCGTCAAACCTGCTGACGCTCGTGGGCTGTCCGGCCGCCGGAGGCCATGCGCCAGTCCAAGCACTAAGAGGCCCCGCAGAAACAACCGGAAATGCCGCGGCCGGTTGGTTGAGGGTGCCAGCGTATAACGCGCTCATTGAGGTTAGCCGCCACGACGGAGCGCCGCGCCTGTTCGGAGGTATCGGCCAGAGTGAGATGGGAGTCATTCGGCTGGCAGTACAGCGATTCGTGATCGTCATCCACTTTGCCTACGTCCAATGCTGGCGCCGGTCCACCCGGCGCTCCAGCCATTGGCAGCCAATACCGCCGAGTTGAAGCGCCTCTTTGTGCTGGAGAACTGGCGGGTTGGGTGGTTGCTGGTCGAGCGGCTCCTCGACGAGGCACGGCACGTAGGCTATGCCCGCGTTCGGCTCGATTCGCTGCCGACCATGACGTCTGCCACGGCGCTGTATCGGTCGGTCGGCTTCATGCGCTGCGAACGCTAGTACGACGCCCCGCTTCCCGACACGCTGGTCATGGAGCTCGTCTTGTCCGGCCGCCCGTAGCCCTGAACCTGGCTACCCGCATTTCTCCATGAAATCACCAGAAATGCGACTTCCCCTGCGGCGCCCCAACAGGTCACCGTCACGAGTACGGACAGGCGGCTGACAAGTCACCGACACGATCCCGACCGGTTCGGCGACAGATCCTGAGCAGCCATTCGACAACCCGCTGTACCAAGTCATGAAGCGGCGTGACCAAGAATTTCAAAAAGAGAAGACGCGAATTGGGTTCTGCAAGATAGAAGGCGCTACACGTTGTTTGCTGAACCCCATTCGTGACGCGGGTTTCGGGCAGCACGCCGGGGTCGGTCCGCGTGCCGCGAAGTTACACAGGTGTTTGACCTCTCAGAAGAAACCCGGTGCCGTCCACGCTGTCGTGCGCTCTACTTGTATTGAGCTGACCGATGCCCCGGCGCGATGACAAGGACGTCCGCCCGCGCTCCGGCCGGGCCAAAGCCGCCAGGAAGGACGGCAGCTTCCTCAGCCGGGTGCTCCAGGCGGCCGGTCCGGGGTTCGCCAAAGGCCTCAGCGGCCAGCGCGGCCTCGGGCACCTAAGTCGGGGCCAGGTCGCCGCCCGGATTGGCATGCGCACCCCGGGTCCCCGCACCCGGAGGGTCGTCCTTAAGGCCCGACTGGTGGTCCAGCCCGGGCGCCTGCGCGCCGCGACGCTCCGCCACGGTCGCTACCTGGAGCGGGAGCCGGCCGGGGAGCCCGGCCACCTGATCGCCTACGGTCCTGAGACCGACACTGCGGACGTCGATGCCCTCGCAGAACGCTGTGCCGAGGACCGCCACCAGTTCCGCTTCATCGTCTCCCCGGAAGACGGGGTCGCCCTGGACGATCTCAGGCTCTACACCCGCACCCTGATGCTGCAGGTCGAGCGGGACCTGCAGACGAAGCTCGACTGGGTCGCCGTGGACCACCGGGACACGGACAACCCCCACAGCCACGTCCTCCTGCGGGGCAAGACGGCGGACGGCCAGGACCTGGTGATCGACCGGGAGTACATCAGCCGGGGCATGCGCCTTCGGGCCCAGAAGATCGCCACCGAGTGGCTCGGTCCGCGGACCGACCGGGAGATTCAGGCGAGCCGGAACCAGGAGCTGGTGGCGGACCGGCTGACGCCTCTGGACCGGACGCTGCAACGGGAGGCGGTGGAGGGGGTGATCGACCTTCGGCAGACGCCGGCTACACCGTCCGCTCGACAGGTCCATGCCCAGAAGCTGGGACGCCTCGCGCACTTGGCCAAGCTGGGGCTGGCGGAGGAGAGCGGCCCCGGTCGCTGGCAGCTGAAGACCGATGCCGAGGCCATGCTCCAGGACCTGGGCGAGCGGGAGGACATGATCCGGACCGTGCGGCGGGCGGTCCCGGCGCCGGGCACCGAGATTGTGATCTTCGACAAGGCCAGCTCACGCCCCGTGACGGGCAGCATCGCGGCCAGGGGACTCCGTGACGAACTGACCGAGGACGGCTACCTGGTCGTTCAGGGCATCGACAGCCGCGCCCACTACCTGCGGCTGCCCGGAAAGGTGAACCTCGCGGACTTGCCCGTGGGCGGCATCGTGCGGACTCAGGGGGACCGGTTGTTCATCGTGTCGGCCCTGCCGATTGCCCGCCAGACCCAGGCCCTGGGGGCCACCTGGCTCGACGCCCAGCTGGTTAGCGGCGGTACCGACCTGGCGACCCGGGGCTTCGGGGCCGAGGTGCGCGCGGCGCTGGCGGTGCGGGCCGAGTTCCTGATCGGGGAGGGGCTGGCCGACCGCCAGGACGGGCAGCTGCGGCTGGCGAAGGACCTGCTTCCGGCCCTGCGCAATCGGGAGCTGGCGGCGGTCGGGAGTCAGCATGCGCCCCTGCCCGGGATGACCTACCGGCACGTGCCGGACGGGAGGCCAGGGAACGGGGTCTACCTGCGGTCCGTCCAGCTGGTCAGCGGGCGGTACGCGCTGTTGGGCGACGGGCGGAGTTTCAGCCTGGTGCCCTGGCGGCGGGAGCTGGAGCGGGGGGTGCAGCGGGGGATTTCGATGGATGGACCTGGGAGAGGGCGGGGGATTG
>CAYJPG010000039.1:11947-21835 GCA_964371995.1 uncultured Chromatiaceae bacterium
GGCCCGGGGGCGCGGGGGGGGGCTTGGGCGGTTGGGGGCGGCCTGTGCGGGGATTGGAGGCAGTTCCGATGACGTTTGGCGGTCACTTCATCAAGGGCGATGGCTGGCCGGGGTTAGGGACGAGCGATTGGCAGAGCGAGAAGGCGCCATGTTGGTGTCGTCAGCAATGCCCTTGATATGCTGACCGCATGCATTCGCTCATCAACTGGTGGGCGTGACAAGGGGAGTGAGGGCATGCAGTGGTTAGAGACATATAGCTTGAAGGTTCCTGATGGCAGAGCATTCCGCATCTTTGTTTCGGAGAACGGAGGGTTTCACGCGAGCTGTCTTTGGTACGAAGGTGGTCGCATGCTTAAAGCGCCCACGCAAGACGGAGCAACAACGATTCACTTTGAGCATCGAACCGCGACCACGCCTGAAAAGGCGCTGGAGGCGATCCGACAATGGGCCGTGAAGCATTTCGGCAAGCCGGTCACACTGGCCACCATCTAGATTATGCCGCCCACCCAGGCGCTGTAGCTGACTATCTGCCTCCACTTCGCTACGTTAACTTCGCGTCTAGGCTTTGGCGTTAGCTCTCATGCTGACAGCGCAACAACTCAGAGAGGCACTTAGTAGAGTCTGGGCGGCGGTAGCTGCGATGTAGTCGCGGCGCGAACCGAGTTCCTCTCTTGCACCAGGCGCAGCGTTCACTTTTCGACGGTAGAAGTGCGGTATATGGCAATGATAGTTGCGCAGAACTCCATTATTCATGTCGGCATAGCCGACCGTCTGCCAAACAAATGATGGCAGTGAAATAGCGCGTCCAATGGCGAAGAAGAGGAAACCAATAGACAAGGTACGCGCGTCAAGGGACGGGCACGAGTACCACGAAGCGTGGGCGGCGCGCCACGCGATGCAATTGCTGCTCCCCAACGCCAAACTCTCTGGAATCGCCGTCGAAGGTCTTGCGCCAGAAGACCAGTCCAGTGCCGCCGACGAGGTTGTCGAAATCGCTGATCTTACCTTTTACCACGGGGGGCGCGCCGCCACGTTCGGGGACGCCGATAAGGTTCGGATTACGCAGTTTAAGTATTCGATTAGTAAGCGAACGAAGGATTTCCGGGTCGCAGATGCTAAGAAGACGGTACAGAAGTTTGCCAAAGCCTACGGCGACCTCACGCTCAAACAAGGTGCAAGACCTGTACGCGACAAGGTCAGCTTCGAGCTCAATACAAATAGACCGATTTACGACCCCTTCCTTAAAGCGCTCAAGGCGCTTGCTGCCGGTAAACCTGTAGCTGGTGCTGTAAGGACGCAGGCAGACGAGTTCAAGGCGGCGTGTGGCCTGTCGGGGGGTGATCTCGCCAGGTTTGCCGCAAAGTGCCGCGTTCAGAGTCTCTACGACACCCTTCGTGAGACCAAAGCTGAACTCACTCGCACCGTCGTTGCCTGGTCCGGCGATGGTGGCGATGCGCTCGCGCGATCGCGTCTTGGTGATCTCAAGCAACTCGTTCGGGACAAAGCCGGCTTCGCGGGCGACCGGCGAAATGTCATCCGGCATACAGATGTCCTTGCCGCGCTTGGTTTATCTGAGGCTAGTGACCTCCTGCCATGTCCGGCGGCGCTCGTGGATGTCGGATCCGTCCTCGAACGGGAGCAACTAGGCGAGGCCATCCGGCTGGTCCCGGTCTTGAACCGACCGCTCCTCGTCCATGCAGCTGGCGGTGTGGGAAAGACGGTCTTCATGGATAGTCTCTGCCGTGCTCTCTCGGCTGATAACGAGGTTGTATTCTTCGACTGCTTCGGCGGTGGCGACTACCGTGCGCCCGGGGATGCCAGACATCACCCCAAGCGCGGCTTGGTTCATATTGCAAACACTCTTGCGTGCCGCGGCTTGTGTGACCCGATCCTTCCCGGCGTCCCGGACCCGGATTCGCTCATTCTTACTTTTCGCCGCAGGTTAGAGCAATGCATAAAGACGATCTCTTCGGGCGCGCCTAACGGAAATCTCATACTGTTCCTGGACGCCATTGATAACGCCGCAGGCCATGCCCACGATCGACGTGAACAAGCGTTTCCAGTTCTGCTAGCCACATCCCTGCAATCGATGCCCATTGAGGGTGTCAAACTAGTCGTTTCGTCGCGAACTCACCGCATTCCGCTACAGGATGTTGCCTACGAGGATTTTGAGCTACGGGCATTCAGTAACGCCGAGACGGCCTCTTTTCTACGCGCGCGGCTGCCCGATGTCTCTCCCGTAGAAATTCGTGTCGCCCACGCACGGTCGGGTGGAAACGCGCGGGTCCTTGAGTATCTTCTCGCGACGGGACGCCGCCTTCTTGACGAGTCCGAGATCGACAGGAAGTTGGAGCTCACCGAGCTCATTCAAGCTCGCATCGATCGCGCACTTCAGGACGCGGTGATGATACGCGGCTACAAGACTGCGGATATCGCCGCGTTTCTGGCGGGTCTCGCAGTGTTGCCGCCCCCGGTCCCTTTGGAGGAGTACGCGGAAGCGCAAGGCATGGACGTCAGCGCGATCGAGAGTTTTGCGGCTGATCTGCGCCCTTTGCTTGAGCGAACGAAATACGGTCTGACCTTCCGGGACGAGCCAACGGAGGGGCTCGTTAGAGATCGATACGCATCTATCCAGAAGCCGCTTCGTAGAGTCGCCAACAATCTCCTCGCGATGCAGGACCGTTCTGTATACGCTGCGCGCGCATTACCCGACCTGCTGCTAAAACTCGGAGACGCCAAAGGGCTCTTCAAACTTGCTTTTAATAAGCACTTCCCTTCATCGATCTCAAGCACGGTCGGCGAGCGAAATATCCGTGCCGCGCGCCTCAAAGCAGCGATCCGGTACGCTGGTGAGCGGCGTGACTACGACCAGCTTGTTCACCTGACGGTGGAGCTTTCGACGATAGCGGCCGTCGAGAGCCGTGGTGCTACATATATTCTGGACTTCCCCGACCTCGTTATAGCGTCGCAGGATACCGACGCGACGCGGCGCCTCTTCGAAACTCGCACGAACTGGCAGGGGGCGCGTCACGCGCGTCTGGCCATCGCCAACGCTCTATCTGGCGACGCCGATGAGGCTTATCGTCACGCGGCCGCCACGGAAGACTGGCTGCACCATTATTGGCGGCAGTCTAATGACGTTCGTCCTGCTTCTGAAGGGCCACAGGCGCTTGATAACGCCGCCGTCCCTTTTTGCCTGTTTACGCAAAGGCGCTTTGAGCAAGCGCTTCGCACCATCAATCGATGGGAGCACGACTACTATTCCTTTGAGGTCGCAGAGCGTGTGTTCCATCTCGTGCAACAGCCAACGTCAGGGGTGGATCCGAAGGACATCAAGGATTTCGTCGATCATCTTACGGACGAAGGCGGCTGCATCGCCGCTGCGTTGTCGTTCCTTGCTCTAACGAAACACTCTCGGAGGAAGCTTGTTGCGAAGCTGGCACGGTATGCCGGCACAATCGAAAAGCTCAAGCTCCGCGACAACATCGGGCCTTCGGACGGATATGGGATTCAAGACGGTATGCGTAAGGCGGCGGCTATCGCCCTGTCCTACGGGGAGTGCCGAAAGGCGCTGAGGATTGCTAAATGTGTTCCGCACGATCGGCCGGGATTGTGGTCGTTCCGAGACCACTTCTCAGATAGTTACGTGTTTCCATACATCGTTCACGTGGCACTCAAGGCCGCGGCCCAGGGCGTCGATGTGCGGGAAAAGGACCTCCTGCCTAGGGAAGTTGCCCCGATCGCTGCGGGGATACCGAACGGGCTCGTGCCGGATGAGTTCCGTACGGCATTGGGTAAGCGCCTTGAAAAGCGTGTTCGGGCGATAAAGGAAGGCGAGAAGCCGGAAGAAGGAACAATAAGTCACGAGGACAAAGGGCGGATTGAGCACTACATCGCACAACGCCTGCCGCATCTGCTGCTGCTTACCAATGCCTTGACCAAGGTGTTTCGGTCTCCGAAAGGACGTGCGGACGCAGCGTTCAAGAAGCTGATAGAAGCCTGGGCTGAAATAAGAGCGAAGGGAAGGGACGATTATCGTCCGGGAAGGTTCAACCTATTCTTTCAGCTGCTTGGGTGCCAGGTGGCGGCCTTTGTGCTTTGGTCCAGAGACGATGTAAAGGCCAAGTCAGTCAATGTCTTTTTGTCTCGCCTGCACGAACAGGAGACAGTTCATGCGGGCATCCTAATTGAGGTCATCGATATCCTTGCGCGCAGACCATACCTACAGAGTCTTGCAGGGAGAGAGGCGCGGCACTGCGTGTCGCTGATTGACTCAGAGAATGACGTTACCCACCGGGCATCCCTATATGCGCGGCTGGCGCGCGCCATCCTTGCCGGCAGCCCAGATGAAGCAAAGGAGTACTTCCGAGCGGGTCTGGAGCAAATGGATGCCATCGGCTCAGGTGACTACGGCTTCACCAACGAACTACTCCTTCTCGCGGCGTCCCTTCGTGGCCGCGAACTCAACGACTCTGACGTCCACACGCTGACAAATATTTGCGAGCTAAATCTGACGGACGAACCGGAGAAGTTTCCTTGGTGTGCCTTTGGTCAAGGCTTGTCGAGGGCGTCAGGTTGGAAGGGCCTCGCGAAACTAAGTCGTTGGGACGATCGCTCTAAAGTTTCTCTTACCTGCACACTCCTTCCCTATTTGACGGCCTTGCTGCGCGACAAAAAGATCGCGCCACAAGACGCAGTAGCACTCAACTGGCTAGCCGATCCCGTCGAGTTCTGGAGTTGTAACACCGAAAACTTTGCTAGAGCTGTGGAGAGCCAGATTTCGTCAAGCGGAGAGGCCGTCGTAGTTGAACTAATTGCGCAGTATGAGGCGACCAATCCAGGTCCGGCTAGCGAATCGACAGTCCGGGCTCTCGCAGATATCGCAAAGCGGGTCCTTGGTGCGCAATCTGAGTTGGGTGTCCGTCTCTCGGTCGCCCATCCACGCTTCGGCCACGTCCGCGATGTCCAGAACGATTTTCTTAACTACCGTGGTCGTAAGGACGGCCAACGTGGCTGGGACTCGAAAAGCGAGACGGGAACGAGCAGGCGGAAGGTGAAACGCGTTTCAGCGAAGACTGATCCGGCCGATGAAAAGTCGCTGTCCGTGGCCATAGAAGAGCTTTGTGCGCTGGATGACCTGTACATCGTTCGTGATGCCGTCATGGACGAGATCCGCAGCAAGGTTCCGTATGGTAAGCGTGCGCAGTACATTCGCAATCTCGCCCGACTCGAGCACATGAATCTATATTGGAAGCTTGACGAGTTTCAGAAGTGTCACGTCGCATGGTCTGGATCGTCCACGGCTTTGAGGACGGCATATCGCGAAGTCGCGGCCCTGCTGGTTCGTCTTCATGTGGACGAGCTCGTGAGCCACGACCATGTCTCTGGGAGCCAACTCAAGCAGCTATCGGACCTGTCCGGTACTTCCGTCCCACAGCTCGCGCTTGACCTCATTCAGATCCTCGCTGAGCGTGGGGCTGCGGCCTCCGCTACGATCTGGCTGGGGTTGGCTTGTTGGATGGCCGACGAGGCCGCAGACGGTGAGGGGCAGAAGGCCATTGAACGGGTTCTGAGGAGTGATGCAGCAAGGTTGTCCGAGGGAGTCCAGGACGGACGGTGGAAAAAGGAGCTTTATCCAGGCTCGGACCCCACGGAGGTCGCTGCTGGACTCGTGTGGCGGCAACTTGGTTCGCCAAGTGCGAGGGCGAGATGGTGCGCGGCGCACAGTCTGCGGTCGTTCGGACGCCTTGGCCGGTGGCAGGTCATCGACGCTGTTGTGGGCAAGTTCGACCACGTCGACGCGGGACCGTTTCAGGCACCCGAGGCAGCCTTCTACTTTTTGCACGCTCGTCTCTGGTTGTTGATTGCGCTAGCCCGGATAGCTCAAGACGAACCGCGTGCTGTCGCGAAGTACAAAAAGGCGTTGCTGCAAATCGTTCAAGGCGGCACGAGACCCCATGTTCTTCTGCGGCACTTTGCAGCGCGCGCTCTGCTGGCCGCTGTCGACGCCGGAGCACTCGCGCTCGATGGCAGGACGGAGAGGGTTCTGCGCGGCATCGATCATTCGCCCCTGCCTCGACTGCACACGAGACTTAAGAAGACGTACGAAGATGGCTGGGGCCATCGTCCGAAGTCTGCTCCTAAACCCGCGGCTGAGTTTTCGCTCGAGTACGACTTCGGCAAGGAAGACGTCCAATACCTTAGCAACGTCTTTGGCCAGCCCCATTGGCGCGTGGCGGATCTCGTTGCCGAGGCTGCCCACGAGATCGATCCTAGGGTGAAAAATATGTATGACCTTGGCGGACGCGAGTCAAGTAACAGGGTAGGGCGGGGCCTCGATAGCAAGTATCACGTCTACGGCGAGCAGCTTGGATGGCATGCCATGATGATTACGGCTGGCCGCCTTCTCGCCACTAAGCCTGTCACTGATGATTGGTGGCGCGAGGAGCCATGGCAGGACTGGCTGAGCCAGTACATTCTGACCCGAAAGGACGGTCTTTGGCTTTCCGATGGACGCGACGTCGCACCGCTCCGTATCAGCACAATCCTGATGGAGAAGGGCGAGGACGGCCTGATTCTGACGGGAGATAAGAGGAAGATTCTCGACCTTCTAAACCTCAACGTAGGTATCGGCAAAGAAATTGTTGTCGCGGGCCACTGGTTCTCCGCTGACCACGTTCGGGTTCGAATCAACTCGGTTCTGGCGTCGCCGAAGGACGTAAAGACGGTTGTAAAGGAGCTTTTGGACGAAGAACCGATCAGAGCATGGCTTCCGGCGTACGAGGAATGCGAGGACGAGAGTGACCGAGTACGCGATGGCAAGGCAGGCTGCATTCCATGGATCGTGTGGCCGTCATTGGAGGTTCGTTTGGACCGTGATGATCCGCTGACCGCTGATGGCGTCGTCACCAAGCCGCACCTTGCATCTGCTGTGACTGGGGTGCGACCGCGAGACCCTTTCGGGCGCGTTTGGGAAGCAAGCGGCAAGCTGGCGAGATCGGAGGCTTGGAGTTATGCCACCGACAGGGAAGGGGAGTCCCGGGGCGGAACCGACCTCTTTTGTAGCAAAGCCCTGCTTAAAGACGTTCTCGCGAAGAATGACGCCGATCTTATCCTGCTCGTTGATCTACAACGATACGAACAAGGTTTCAGGCACGAACTCGCCAAGTACAGAAACACCGTAGCCATAATTCGCATCAAGAAGTCAATGGAGATTCAATACTACAAGGGTCGTGTGAACCACCTCTGGAAGGTCAGTTGGTGAGCGCGCGGTCGGCTTCGAGTCAGAACGACTCGATATTCAAGATCCTTTTGATCTCACGAGCGCGAGCGGCGAAGGAAGAGTCTGTTTCGTACACGGATCGAATGAAGTGCTCGGCCCAGGTTAGTAACTCACTAAGGCGTTCCGGCGTGTCAGGCCTATACGCTTTGTTTGCGTGAATGATGTTATTCCTGATGATGCGCAGGTACGGGTAGCAGTTGTCGTACACGCTTGCGCCGTCGTCGAAAGTCCCTTCTACGTACCGGTATGATTCGGTGTTGCCGTCATACTTGTGAGGGATCTCGATCCGCACTATTTCTTCGAAGACCTCTCTCGGAATGTCTGGCGGCGCTTCGTGGAAATGCTCCATCGCGCCCTCAAAAGCCATTTCGTTCAAGAGCAGCGAGATAATCTTTTGTTCCTGCTGGTTCATGTGGGTACCGTGAAGGTTCATCGCCCTAAGATGGTTTGTCCGGAGTTCGGAAAGTAGTTCGTTTCCGATCAACGTTACACCTGGATTACCACGATTGGCCTGACGTGCAGAGTAAGCGCCTCGATCGGGAAGCGCTACTCCGGATGGATACTTCATCCGGGTGTCGATGGTTCGCTTCATCCCCGGACTATCGCTACCTATGTGACAGTGAGTCAGACGGGAGATCGGCGTTTCGTTAGGGTTTTCCAATGTAAAAAGTAGTTGGACCACTGAAAGACAATCTCGTGGCGCTATTCTGGCGGGCGGGCTTGCCGATGGCTCTTCCGGTGTTTGTCATAGTTCGAGCGTCTGACAACAAAGCCGACGCAAGCCGATAGTCACCCGCGTCCTCCCGAACTTCAGGCTCAACCGGTTGCTCCAGCAGCGCCACCGCCTCCCGCTTCTGATCCGGCCCCAGATGCGCGTACCGCAGCGTCGTCGCCAGCGAGCTGTGACCCAGCAGCTCCCGCACAGTGTTGAGGCTGACGCCCACCTGCACCAGCCGTGACGCAAAGTGGTGGCGCAGATCGTGCCAGCGAAAGCGGGTGATTCCCGCCGACTTCAGGACAGCCGACCAGGCAGTCTTGAACGACGTCGTCACCGGGAACACGGCATCCGTCGGCTGCGCTCCGTCGCACTGATCCCGCCAGCGCTTGAGTACGGCGAGTGCCTCGGGATTCAGGGGGAGGTGCCGCGTCTGCCCCGTCTTGGCCGAAGCAGCGTGGATCGAGATCAGGGCGAGACGGAAGCTCACGTCGGCCCAGCGCAGCCCCAGGAGCTCGCCCCGGCGCAGCCCGGTGTTCATGCTCACCAGGACGGCGGGTGTCAGGTGATCCCCGTAGTGCTCCAGCCGGGCCATTGGCGTGTACTGCCGTTCCCGTCGCCAGTCGTTGGCGGAGTCCCGGGCGGCCTCCAGTTTTCGATCCCGCTCCCGGAGCGCAGACCTGAGGGCCTGTTCCTCGTCCGGATCCAGGAAGCGCACGTTGGGCGTGCGATCCAGCCGCGGCTTCTGCACCCGGTGGACGGGGTTGGTCAGCAGATGCTCCAGGCGGACGGCGTGGCTCAGGGCGGCCGATAAGTCCGCGAGGTCCCGGTGCACGGTGGCAGGCCGGCGGCCAGATTTGAGCCGCTCGGTTTTCCAGGCTTCGACCTGGCCCGTGGATATGGCGGTCAGCGGGTGGGCGTTCCAGTCCCGGAAGCAGTACTCCAGGCGGGCTACCCTGTCGTCGGCGCTCCGGGGCCGATTGACTCTCACCCAGGGCGCGTAGGTGGTCTCGATGAAGTCGCCCAGGGTAAGGGGTGCAGGGCCGTCGAGCCCGAAAGTTGGCTCGCGGCCGTGAGCCACATTGCCCAGCACCTGCTCGCAGCGGTGCCGGGCCTGCTCTGCGGTCAGCGGTCCAACCTTGCCGAGCGCGACGCGCCGACCGCGGCCCAGTTGCACGTAGAACGCGCGCACGCCGGACGGCTGGATTCGCACGACGAAGCCGGGCAACCGGCTGTCGCTAATCTCGAAGGGCTTGTGAGCCGGCTGGGCGGCGGCACTCGCGAGCAGCCGCGCACCGATGATTGCGCGCACAATTCAGGACCTCAGTTTGTGCGCCGAGGCTAGTGCACTTATAAGTGCAACCGCAATGTAACGGGGGCGAACTCGGGCGAGCTGGATCGCGTTCGGAGCGGTTCAGATAAAACAGGGAAAACAGTTAGTTGAGGAATATTGGCCACTAACTGCTTGAATCAGCATAAAGACCCGAAAGCAGGCGAAATCCAGTTCGTAATGCGGGGGTCGGAGGTTCAAATCCTCTCCCCGGCACCAAGCCGTCAACGACCACGGCCTGCCTTAAGCAAAAGCTCATATCAGTCGTATACATTGGCAAGTCCTCGGCCAGGGACTGATGATGTATCTGCTGCTTCTGGAAGATGACCTCAATCTGGGGCGAGCGCTGCACAAGCTGCTGCAGCGCCAATACCGGGTGCACTGGCTGAGAACCCTTGCTGCTGCTCGTGCCCATATGGAGCAGGGTGGCTACGACCTGGTGTTGCTTGACCTCGGATTGCCGGACGGCGACGGTGTCGACTGGCTGAGGTCGCTGCGGGCCGCAGGCTCCCAGGTTCCGGTTCTCGTCATCTCCGCCAGGGATCGCCTCGATGACCGGGT
>CAYJPG010000039.1:21845-24052 GCA_964371995.1 uncultured Chromatiaceae bacterium
GGCTGGACACGGGGGCAGACGACTATCTGGTCAAGCCCTTTGAGCCGGACGAGCTGCTGGCTCGCATCCGTGTGCTCCTGCGTCGCAAGGCCGGTAGCGCAGAGCCCCGCCTGACTGCGGGCAGCCTGGCCTTTGCGACCGACACCCATCAGGTGTACCTCAATGGCGAGGAAATCAGCCTGTCGCCGAAGGAGCATCAGATACTGGCGGTGTTGATGCAGTCTGTCGACAAGCCGGTCAGCCGCGAACGACTCAACCGGCAACTTTACGGGCTGGGCGAGGGGGTCGATTCAAATACCCTCGAAGTACATATTCACGGTTTGCGAAAGCTGCTGGGCAAGGAGAGGATCGAAACGATCCGCGGCTACGGTTACCGGCTGGTGCCCTTGTGAAACTCCGCTTGTCACAGCTGGTGCTGCTTCTGGCGGTGACGACGGTTGCCACCGCCGTCGCCGGGCTCGTCGCGACTTATCGTACGGCGGACCACGAACTTCGCCATGTGCTCGACGAGGATCTGGAAAGCCAAACCCGGATGCTTGCCAAGCTGCTGGCTGCCGGCCGCATCGACATGCCCCGGGCCGAACTCGCGTTACTGCTTACCAGGGCATTCAAGCCGGATGAGGACGACGCCCTGTGGGCCAGCGTCTACGACCTCTCCACCAATCAGCTGGCGAGCAATCTTCCGCACCACCTGAAACTGAAGTCGCCGGACAGCGGCAATGTGAGCCTGCAGTGGGGCGGACACGACTGGCGTGGTTACCAACGCCGTGAAGCGGAACTGGTTGTCCAGTTGCTGCGCCGGGCCGATCTCTATGCGGACGTCCAGGGGGATATCGTCGAGGACATCGTGGTGCCGGTCGTCGCCGGGTCCGCTATCAATCTGCTGTTGCTGGGTGCCTTCCTTGGCCTGCTGCTGTGGCCGCTGTCCCGGTTGGTCCGGCAGCTGGAAAGCCGCAATGCTGATTCGCTCGAACCGCTGACCGTTCGCACCCCGATTGCCGAAATTGGCGTACTGCGCGACGCCCTGAACAGATTGATGGAGGGTATCGATTCAGTCCTGCGGAGAGAGCGGCAGTTCAGCAATGATGTGGCCCATGAACTGCGCACACCGCTCACCACGCTGAAGCTGGAACTCGCCGGTCCAGACCCGGATCTCGCCATGCTGGGTACTGAAGTGAACCGGATTGCGCGCGTCGTCGAGCAACTCCTGACCCTCGCCCGAATCGAGGAGGGTCACTGGCGTGCCAGCTTTGCACAGATCCGGTTTGCTGATTTCTGGGCTGCCGAAGGGCCGCACATTGCCAGTCAGCTTGCAGCTGCACGGATGGAACTGGAGGCCGATATCCAGCCGGTCGCCATCGCCGGCGACGCCGTGCTGATCCAGGTACTGATCCAGAACCTGGTCCGGAACGTCATGCAACACTGCGCGCAGCACACCCGGATCCACATCAGCATGACCAGCGAGTCGGGGCAACCGGTGCTCGCCATCAGCGACAACGGCCCCGGGATGGCCCCGGATCAGCTTGAACGACTTAATGCTTGCAGCTTCACCCGCATGGACAGCAAGCATGAGGGCCTCGGTCTTGGCCTGGCCATCTGCCACCGCATCGCCCAGGTTCACGGTGCCCGCCTTGTTTTTGCCGCCAATCCGGGCGGTGCGCCGGGCCTGCGTGTTGAAGTCCGCTTCCCGCTGATCATCGAATGGCGGCGTCCGTCGCCTGGAAAGCCGCAGCGGCTTCCGCGTGCTTGACGGTCACGAGCGCTGTACAGAGCTCTATTCCCTCGAGAGTTTCGGCCAGTGTACGGTCGGCACCATCCAGGTGGCTGACGATGGGTGTGAAGAACCCCTCGAGTTCATCGCGCTCGGCTCTGGTGCAGAAACCGGCGCCGACAGTGGGAAACCAGCGATGACCGAAGTGGGACACCCGGGCGGTGAAGGCCTCGTCGTTTGCCTTGAACCAGTTGAAGGTGGCCCGGCGCTGGCTGGGGCGCGCCGCCAGCCCGAAGGCGATCGCGGTGGGCTCACGTCCGCGCAGCCGCGGGTCGAGTAACAGTTTGCGCACACGCTCGCCGACCCTGGGGTCGTCGGTTGCACTGAGCCCGGTAGCCGCCTGACCGCGAAACTGGCTGTCGTTGGACGCCAGCATCCGGTCAATGAGTGTCTCCGCAAAAGGTGCTCCGTATTCCTGCACGCCGACCTGCAGTGC
>CAYJPG010000040.1:0-23389 GCA_964371995.1 uncultured Chromatiaceae bacterium
CAGGTGTGCACCGGCCACATCGGAACCTTTACAGCAAATGCTGCAAGAAAAGCCAGGAAGATCAGTGTCTGCTCGGTCTGGCTCAACGGAAGCTGATGGAATACGAGAATGCTGTAGCTGCCCGATTTGAGATACAGGTAGATCAGGGCGATCAGCATGAATACCGAACCGAGAAACGTGTACAGAAAGAACTTCACCGTCGCATAAATCCGTCGCTCGCCGCCCCAGACACCGATGATGATGAACATCGGGATCAGCATCGCTTCCCAGAGCACATAGAACAGCAAGGCATCTATGGCGGCGAACACGCCGATCATGAGTCCTTCAAGAATCAGGAACGCGGCAAAGTACTCTGCCGTGCGCACACGGACGGAATCCCAGCCCGCCAGCAGGACGATCGGTGTCAGGAAAGTCGTTAGCAGGATGAGCGGCATCGAGAATCCGTCTACGCCGAGGTAGTACTCGACATTGAAGGCGCGGATCCAGGGCATGCGTTCGACAAACTGCATGTCGGCAGTCGCTGTATTGAAGTCTGTCCACAAAGGCAGACTGAGTACGAAGCAGAGTATGGAAATAACAAGCGCCAACAAACGGTCGGCACGCAATCCCGCACCATCACTGGCCGGTTTGCCTGCACTGGTCCGACCGACCGCGAGGACCAGCAGTCCGCCCAGAATCGGCAGCCAGATCAATATGCTCAGTATTCCCACGTCTACCCCATCGCTTGGCTGATATCAGCCGGTAAGCAGCAACCAGCCAACGAGTACAGCCAGTCCGGCAATCATCGCGAACGCATAGTGGTACAAATAGCCGGACTGCAGCTGACGCGCGACCTGCGACGCCCAGCCCACCAGTCGCGCACTGCCGTTCACCAGACCGTTGTCGATCACTGCTTCATCACCGATGCGCCAGAACAACTCGCCCAGCGCCGTGCTGCCGCGCGCGAATACCTTCTGGTTGAATTCATCGAAGTAGTATTTGTTGATCAGCAGCGTATACAGCCCGTTGAACTGCTTGCTCAGCCGCTCCGGCAATGCCGGATTTTTCAGATACAGATACCAGGCACACAAGACGCCACCCAGTGCTATCCAGGGAACCGGCATGGTGAGTGCATGCAATACATAAGCCGCAGGCCCGTGAAATTCAGTGGCACCTTCACCGAGCACGTCATTAATCTCACGGGTGAAGATAGCGTCCCCGAAATAGCTGCCGAAAACCACTGGCCCGACAGTCAGCCAACCGAGCACGACTGACGGCACGGCAAGCAGCACCAGCGGCAGCCAGACGACCATCGACGGCTCATGCAGGTGCTCCTTCGCATGCGAATCAAGTCGCTCCGCACCATGGAAGACTAGGAAAAACATCCGGAACGAATAGAGCGCGGTGACAAACACGCCGATCATCAGGCACCACCACGCATAGCCGGAACCGGTCCGGTCCGCGGCCCCGACCGCCTCGATGATCGCGTCCTTGGAAAAGAAGCCTGCAAAGCCGGGAAAACCGATCAGGGACAGGGATCCGACCAGACTGGTCAGCCAGGTGATCGGCAGGTAACGCCACAGCCCGCCCATTTTGCGGATGTCCTGCTCATGATGCATGGCAATGATGACTGAACCGGCAGCGAGGAAAAGTAATGCCTTGAAAAAGGCGTGGGTCATGAGATGGAACACGCCCGCCGCATAGGCGGAGGCACCCAGCGCAACCGTCATGTAGCCGAGCTGCGACAGCGTCGAGTAAGCCACCACACGCTTGATGTCGTTCTGCACGACGCCGAGAAATCCGGTAAAGAGCGCCGTCGTTGCACCGACCACCATGACCACCGACAAGGCCGTATCCGAATGCTCAAAGAGCGGCGACATCCGGGCGACCATGAAGATACCGGCCGTTACCATGGTGGCAGCATGGATCAGCGCTGAAATCGGCGTCGGGCCTTCCATGGAATCTGGCAGCCAGACATGGAGCGGCATCTGGGCAGATTTGCCCATCGCCCCGATAAAAAGCAGGATGCAGGCCAGCGTAATCACCGACCACTGACTGTCACCAAGCACCTGAATCGTCTGCCCGCTCATCGCATCGGCGCCGGCAAAGACCGTCGCATAATCCAGGCTGCCGGTGGACATCAGGATCAGCGCAATGCCGAGCAGAAAGCCGAAATCACCAACCCGGTTAACGAGAAAGGCCTTCATGTTGGCGAAAATCGCAGTGGGCCGCGTATACCAGAAACCGATCAGCAGGTACGAGAC
This sequence comes from uncultured Chromatiaceae bacterium, assembly GCA_964371995.1. Classification (GTDB taxonomy): domain Bacteria; phylum Pseudomonadota; class Gammaproteobacteria; order Steroidobacterales; genus SHZI01. The sequence continues at coordinate 2,244 of CAYJPG010000040.1, forward strand.
GACGCCGACAGCTTCCCAGCCAAAGAACAGCTGCATAAAGTTGTTCGCCATCACGAGCATGAGCATGGCAAAGGTGAACAGCGAAATGTAACTGAAGAAGCGCTGGTAACCGGCATCATCATGCATGTAACCGATGGTATATACATGCACCATCAGTGAAACCGAGGTCACTACGACCATCATCAGCGCTGTCAGCCGGTCGACCAGGAAGCCGACCTGCATGTGTACGCCGTCGACGACGGCCCAGGTATATACCGTGCCGTTGAAGGCCGGTTCTCCATCAAGCACCTGCGCCTTAAGCACTGCCAGCGACAGCAGAAAGGAAGCGCCAACCCCGAGGATGGTTACGGTATGTGCACCGGCCCGCCCTATCACCCGCCCGAACAGGCCGGCCAGCAATGCGGCCGCAAGCGGACAGAGAACGATAGCCAGGTAGATATTCTCCATCACATCAACCCTTCAGGGTGTCCATTTCCTGGACGTTGATGCTGCGCCGGTTCCGGAACAACACCACAAGAATGGCGAGTCCGATTGCCGATTCCGCCGCAGCCACCGTGAGAATGAAAAAGACAAATACCTGCCCGGCCGGATCATCCAGGTACCGCGAAAATGCAATGAAATTGAAGTTGACCGCGAGCAGCAGCAACTCAACACACATCAGCAGGACGATTACATTCTTCCGGTTCAGGAAAATGCCCGCGACGCTGATTGCAAACAGCAGTGCCGAGAGGGTCAGATAATGCTCGAGAGATACCATCAGTCCTGCTCCGCCTCCATGCTGACCAGCTTTACCCGGTCCTCGCGGCGTACACGAACCTGGGCCGAAATATCCTGTTTCTTGATCCCCGGCCGCTTACGCATGGTCAGGAGGATCGCAGCCACGATTGCCAGCAGGAGCAGCATCGCGGCGAGTTCAAACGGGTACAGGTACTGTGTGTAGATCACCTTTCCCAGCTCCGCCGTGCTCGAGTAAGCCGCATCGCGGGGCACCAGCACCCGATCGACCGGCATCCCTTCATTTCGCCACCAGATCAGACCCGCAAGCTCCAGAATGATGATGCCCGCAACGATCGCGCCAACCGGCGCATACCGGGCAAAACCATCCCGAAGGCTTGTGGTATTGACGTCCAGCATCATCACCACAAACAGGAACAGCACCATGACGGCGCCCACATAGACCAGCACGAGCACGATCGCCAGAAATTCGACCTCAAGCAGCAGCCAAAGTACGGCGCTGCTGACAAAGGCCAGAATCAGGGAAAGTACGGCATGCACCGGATTACGAACGGTGATTACGGCAATCGCCGCACCGATCAGCATCGCGGCAGCAGCATAAAAAAGTATCGTTGCGAACATCCCCGCGTACCTTCTAGCGGTAACGCGCATCCGCTGCCCTGTCGGCAGCGATGCTCGCCTCTTGCTTCTCGCCGACCGCGAGCAGCTTGTCTTTGGTCATGATGTTCTCGCCCCGGTTTTCCATGTGGTATTCGAGAATCCGGGTCTCGACGATGGCATCCACCGGACAGGCTTCCTCACAGAAGCCGCAATAAATACATTTGAACAGATCGATGTCATAACGGGTCGTGCGACGCGTACCGTCCGGGCCGACGTCCGATTCGATGGTGATCGCTGCCGCCGGACAGACCGCCTGGCACAACTTGCAGGCTATGCAGCGCTCTTCACCGTTTGGATAACGGCGCAGGGCGTGCAGGCCGCGGAAGCGAGGCGACTGCGGTGTCTTCTCGTCCGGGTAGTTAATCGTGAATTTCGGGGCGAACAGATTACGCAGGGTAAGCCGCAACCCCTTCAGCAAGTCCCACAGCACGAGTGTCTTTATGGAACTGACAAGTGCGTTCATGAAACTGGATCCTGTTGGTCCGACATGCTCATGTACTCCACGGTCCGACATGCATCGCGGCCAGCACGCCCTCGATCACGATCCAGACCAGCGTTACGGGAATGAATACTTTCCACCCGAGGCGCATGATCTGGTCGTAGCGATAGCGCGGGAATGTAGCTCGCACCCAAAGGAAGAAAAACAGGAAAAATGCGATCTTCACGCATAGCCAGTGCAAGCCCGGGGCACGGATCACCTCAAGGATTGTGCCATCAAGAAACGACAGGACGTCACCCGCAAATGGCGACAGCCAGCCGCCCATGAACATCACTGCGGTCAGCGCCGAGATCAGCAGCATGTTGGCATATTCAGCGAGGAAGAAAATCGCGAATGCGACACCTGAATACTCAACATGGAAACCCGCGACGATTTCCGACTCACCTTCAGCAACGTCGAATGGGGCGCGGTTAGTCTCAGCCAGGCCGGAAATAAAGTAGACGATAAACAGCGGGAACAGCGGCAGCCAGAACCAGCTGAACAGTCCGCCGGACTGCGCCTCGACGATCTTGCCGAGGTTCATGCTGCCGCTGGCCATCAGCACGCCGACAAGCGCAAAGCCCATGGCAATCTCGTAAGCAACCATTTGTGCCGCAGAGCGCATTGCACCGAGCAGCGCGTACTTGGAATTGGTCGCCCAGCCGGCCAGGATGATGCCGTAGACACTCAGGGAGGTCAGCGCGAGAACATAGAGCAGTCCGGCGTCGATATCTGCAATCGCAAAGCCGGGAAACAGCGGCACGACCGCCCAGGTCGCAAGTGCAGGGACTATTGCCAGCAGGGGCGCCACGACAAACAGGAAGCGGTTCGAGTTGGCCGGAATGACCACTTCCTTGATCACCAGCTTGATGGTATCGGCGAAAGGCTGGAACCAGCCCTTTGGACCCACCCGGTTTGGTCCCACGCGGATCTGCATGTAGCCGATGATCTTCCGCTCGCCATAGGTCAGGAATGCCACGCAGAGGATCACGGTTACGGTGAGTGGCAGGATCTGCAGAAGGATCACGATTACTTCACGCAGCTGATCAGGCAGCGTAAACCAGAGACCCTGAATGAATTGAATTGCTGCCATGACGACGCCCGGTTCCCTACTCCGTCTCGAGTTTGTTGCCGCATGCCGTACGGGCTTCGCGGGTCAGCTGCAGGGCCGGTGTGCGGCGCAAAACTGCGTCGATCTGGTACATCGGAACGTCCAGCGCAGCCAGCGGAATATCAGCAGAGGTCGGCGCGGGCGGAATGGAACTCGCCAGCACCACATTGTGTGGCTGGACCGGCGGCACCAGTTTGCGAAACTCCGTCAAAATCTCGTCTGCCGAGGCGTATTCACAGCCAGGCATCCGCAACAGATTGCCAAGTACGCGCAGCACCTTCCAGGCCGGACGGCTCTCGCCCACCGGACTGGCTATGCCATTGAAGCTCTGCCAGCGGCCTTCGCCATTGACGAAGGTGCCGGCAGTCTCGGCAAAGGTTCCGACCGGCAACACGACGTGGGCGTGAGCACGTGCCGTAGTCCCGAAATACGGTGTCAGCGCCAGTACAAAGCTGGCTGCCTGCATGGCCTTGACGGCCTGTTCAGCGTCGCTGCAATCCGCGTCCGGCTCACAGCCCAGCAGCACCAGGCCTTTGGGCGGCTGATCAAGCATCTGTGCAAAGTTGCGCCCGGAGCCTGTGCTTGCCACCCCGCCCGTACCACGATGCGGAAGCACTCCTGCCAGAGCAAGACCCGCGGAATTGGCACCCTCGGAGAGATAGCCGAGTTCCGCGCCGGACACATGCGCCAGCTCAGCAGCCATCTGGCGGAGATCAGCAAAGCGGGGATGCCGACCCGCGATCTGGCCAAGGAGGATCACTGCCCGTTTGCCTGCAGCAGTCGCCGCCTTCAGGCGCGCTGCAATTGCCGCAGTTTCCGCATCCGCCGCCGCGAAACGACGCATTCCGCTGACCAGATCTGCACCGGTCTCGATGTATCCGGCGACCGGATGCAGGTACTCATAGCGCAGCGGATTGACGAACATCACTGCCGCACCGCTGACCGCAGCCTTGCGCACGCGATGGGCGAGCATAGGAGCCTCGCGTCGCAGGTTGGAGCCGATGACCAGAATTGCATCCGCCGATTCGATCTCCGCAAGCGTCACGCCCAGTGAAGGAAACACCGGATCACGTTCTTCAAGCCGGAAATCACGGCGACGCAGCCGATGATCGATATTTTCAGAGCCCAGATGACGCAGCAGACGCTGCAGCAGATAGCCCTCCTCCAGCGTCGCCGAAGGCGCTACCCAGGCGCCGAGCCCGGCTCCGCCATCTGCACAGGCGACCTCAGCCAGCCGGCTGGCTGCCAGTTGCAGGGCTTCTTCCCAGCCGGCAATCCGCCATTCCCCGCCCTCGCGAATCATCGGCTGATGCACCCGGTCGGGAGCATAGATGCCGGCATAACTGAAACGATCCCGATCAGGAAGCCACGTCTCGTTGATCTCTTCGTTGACCCGCGGCACCACGCGCTTCACCTGCCCGAGCAGCACATGTGCTGACAGATTTGAGCCCACGCAGTCATGTGGTGCAATGGTTGGCAGCGACTGCATTTCCCAGGCCCGTGCGCTGAAACGGTAAGGCTTGTTGTTCAGCGCACCGACCGGACAGAGATCGATGACGTTCCCGGAAAGCTCATGGTCGACGGTGCTGCCCACAAAGGTCGCAATCTGCGTGCGTTCCCCACGACCGATGGTACCCAGTTCCTGGATGCCGGCGATCTCCGTCCCGAAACGCACGCAGCGGGTACATAAAATGCACCGGGTCATGTCGGTCGAAATGAGTGGGCCGATATCCTTGTCGCTCAGCGCCCGCTTTCCCTCGGCAAAGCGGGCGATGTCCCGGCCAAAGCCCATGGCCAGATCCTGCAGTTCGCACTCGCCACCCTGATCACAGATCGGGCAATCCAGCGGGTGATTGATGAGCAGAAACTCCATCACGGCTTTCTGTGCCCCGATGGCTTTTTGCGAGCGCGTCGCAACCTTCATGCCATTGGTTACCGGGGTCGCACAGGCCGGCAGCGGCTTGGGTACATTCGCCACATCGACCAGGCACATCCGGCAATTCGCTGCCACAGACAGCTTCTCGTGGTAACAGAAGCGCGGCACATAGATACCCGCACGGTCAGTCACAGCGATCAGCATCTCACCCGGCCGGGCGTCGAGTTCGACGCCGTTTACTTCTACCTTGATGCTGTCGTCACTCATGCTGCTTCGGTCCGCGACTCGACGATTGACCGGCCTCGATGCTGGATCATGTATTCGAACTCGGGCATGAAGTGGCGCAAGAAACTCTGGACCGGCCAGGCTGAAGCATCGCCAAACGCACAGATGGTGTGGCCTTCTATGTGCCCGGCGACATCAAGCAGCAAGTCGAGGTCCTTGCGCTCCGCCTCACCGGCAAGAACACGCGAAAGCAGGCGGTACATCCAGCCCGTACCTTCGCGACATGGCGTGCACTGTCCACAGGACTCGGCAAAATAAAAACGCGACAACCGGCGAAGCACGCTCACCATACAGGTGGTTTCATCCATGACGATCACAGCACCGGTACCAAAAGAGGTACCGATATTCTTGAGACTGTTGTAGTCCATCGTGACGTCCATGATCAGATCGCCCGGTACGACGTACACGGAGGATCCGCCGGGGATTACTGCCTTGAGCCGCCGCCCGTCACGCATTCCGCCCGCGATCTTCAGGAGCTCCCGGAATGGAATGCCCATGGGCAACTCATAATTACCGGGCCGCTCTACATGCCCGGAAACCGAGAAAATGGCCGTGCCGCCCGAGCCCTCGGGACCCAGATCAGCAAACCATTTTGGCCCCCGGCGCAGAATTGTGGGGACCAGAGCAAACGACTGCGTATTGTTGATGGTAGTCGGACGTCCGTACAAACCAAACGCTGCCGGAAACGGCGGCTTGAACCGGGGTTTACCCGGCTTCCCTTCCAGGGACTCGAGCAGACCGGTCTCTTCACCGCAGATATAGGCGCCTGCACCGATAAATGCATGCAGGTCGAAATCGATACCGGAACCGCGCAGATTCCGGCCGAGTAGTCCGGCAGCGTAGGCTTCTTTCAGTGCGGCCTCAAAGACCGGGAAAGGCTCATCGATAAACTCGCCGCGTATATAGTTGTAACCGACGGTCGCACCCATCGCGAATCCGCCAATGGCTATTCCTTCAATAATCGCGTGCGGGTTATAGCGCAGGATGTCCCGGTCATGGCAGGTGCCCGGCTCGCTTTCGTCAGAATTGCAAACCACATACTTCTGGCCGGGCGCATCCTTGGGCATAAAGCTCCACTTCACGCCGGTAGGAAATCCTGCTCCACCACGCCCCCGCAGGCCGGAAGCCTTCACACCGTCAATGACTTCCGCACGGGTCATGCCGCCGGCAAGTATCTTTTCCCAGATCTCATAGCCACCGAGTTTGCGATAGGTTTCCAGACTGGCAGGGCGGTCCTCCCCGATCGTCTGGTAGCAGACCAGATTCTGTTCGTATGTGCGTTGCTCGCTCACGCTCAGTGCCCCGCCGACTTGCCAACATTGTCGAGGATCTCGTCGACCTTCGCCGGCGTCAGATTCTCGTAATACTTGTGGTCAACCATCATCATCGGTGCACCACAACAGGCAGCAAGGCACTCTTCTTCACGCTTAAGATAAAACAGTCCGTCTGGCGTGCTTTCGCCGACCTTTACACCCAGCTTTTTTTCCAGATAGGCGAGGATGTTTTCACCGCCCCTGAGCATGCACGAGATGTTGGTACACACGGAAATACTGTGTCGCCCGACCGGCTTCGTCTCAAGCATCGAATAGAAAGCCGCAACTTCATAAACCTGTATCGACGGTAACCCGAGATATCCGGCAATCGCACCCATCAGTTCAGGCGTGAGGTAACCGTGATTTTCATGCTGGGCCGCATGCAGGGCGGCGATTACGGCCGAGCGCTGTCGCCCTTCCGGAAAGCGCGCCACCCAGCGATCGATCTCGGCGCGCAGGTGCTCAGACAGGATTTTCTCGGGTTCCATTCAGTTCAGTCTCTTCGAGGCACACATGACTAGCGATCCACCTCGCCGAACACGATGTCCTGTGTGCCGATCACGGCTACAACGTCTGAAAGCATATGACCGACCACCATCTCGTGCATGGACGACAGATGTGCAAAACCCGGTGCCCGGATCTTTAGCCGGTATGGCTTGTTGGCGCCGTCAGACACGAGGTACACCCCAAACTCGCCCTTGGGATGTTCGACGGCGGCATATGCCTCGCCTGCAGGGACCGTATAGCCCTCGGTAAACAACTTGAAGTGATGAATCAGGGACTCCATGTCGCCCTTCATCTGTTCGCGGCTTGGTGGTCCGATCTTGTGATCATCAGTCATCACCGGCCCGGGATTGACCCGCAACCAGTCGATACACTGGCGAACGATCCGGTTCGATTCACGCAGCTCCTCGATACGCACCAGGTAACGGTCATAACAGTCACCATTCACGCCGACGGGGATATCAAAATCCATATCCGCATAAACTTCGTAGGGCTGTTTCTTACGCAGATCCCAGGCGATACCCGAACCACGCAGCATGGGCCCCGAAAAACCGAGCTGGAGCGCCCGCTCCGGACTGACCACGCCGATATTTACAGTCCGCTGCTTCCAGATGCGGTTGTCCGTCAGCAATGTTTCGTATTCATCCACACAGGCGGGAAATCGCGTACAGAAATCCTGCAGGAAATCGAGCAATGACCCCTCGCGGGCCTGGTTCAGGCTGCGCAGCTTCTTGTCATTGCGCCATGCGGAGGGCTGAAATTTCGGCATGGTGTCAGGCAGGTCACGGTAGACACCACCGGGCCGGTAATAGGTAGCGTGCATGCGCGTACCTGAAACTGCTTCGTAGCAATCCATCAGGTCTTCGCGCTCCCGGAAGCAGTACAGGAACATGGTCATCGCACCGATATCGAGACCATGCGCGCCGAGCCACATCAGGTGATTGAGTATCCGGGTGACCTCATCAAACATCACCCGAATGTACTGGGCGCGTATTGGCACAGCCACACCGAGGAGCTTCTCGATCGCCAGCACGTAACCGTGCTCGTTACACATCATGGACACGTAGTCGAGCCGGTCCATGTAGCCGATGCTCTGGTTGAAAGGCTTGCTCTCCGCCAGCTTTTCCGTGGCCCGGTGCAGCAGACCCACGTGCGGATCAGCTCTCTGTACGGTTTCGCCATCCATCTCGAGCACGAGACGCAACACCCCATGCGCCGCCGGATGCTGCGGACCGAAGTTGATCGTATAGTTCTGGAACTCAGCCACGCGGCGGCCCCGCGGACTTCAGATCGGGCTCATAGCGGTTGTCATCACGGATAACCCGCGGCACGAGTGTCCGTGGCTCAATACTCACCGGCTGGTAGACCACCCGCCCCTGTTCGGGATCGTAACGAACCTCGACATTTCCCGACATCGGGAAATCCTTGCGGAACGGATGACCGATAAATCCGTAGTCGGTGAGAATACGGCGCAGATCAGGGTGTCCGTCAAACAGGATGCCGTACAGGTCAAATGCCTCGCGCTCATACCAGTTGGCTGAAGCCCATATATCAATGACCGAGGGCACGACCGGTGGATTGTCCACGCCGGTATAGACGCTCAGCCGGAGCCGGTAATTTTTACTGACTGACAACAGGTGGTAAACCACGGCAAAACGCCGCGGATCAAACTGCTGCGCTGGATCCGGAAGAATGGTGGCTCGTACCGCTGCACGACTGAAGCCGCTGCTGGTGGCGTCCTGGGTTTCCCACTCCCCCTGACCCCAGGTCAGGTAATCGACGCCGCAGAGATCGACAAGCATCTCGAAAGCAAAGTCGTCACGCAGAATCCGGCACACATCGACAAGATCCGGCAGCGCGACTTCAAAGCCCAGCTCGCCGCAGCGCGATTCCACCCGCTGGAGGCGTGCGCCGAAGCGCTCGCCCAGTGCGGTCAGCAATACATCCGTACGTGCGCTCATCAAATGGCCATCCCGCTGATTGCTCGCATCCCGGGTCAACGCGCGATGGTATTGGTACGCCGGATCTTGTTCTGCAGCTGCAGAATGCCGTAGATCAGCGCTTCAGCGGTCGGCGGGCAGCCAGGTACATACACGTCTACCGGTACGATCCGGTCACAGCCACGCACCACGGCATAGGAATAGTGGTAGTAGCCACCACCATTGGCACATGAACCCATTGAGATGACCCAGCGCGGCTCGGTCATCTGGTCATAGACCTTGCGCAGGGCCGGCGCCATCTTGTTCGTCAATGTACCCGCAACGATCATCACATCCGCCTGGCGCGGACTCGGACGGAAGATCACGCCAAAACGATCGAGGTCGTAGCGGGCTGCACCGGCCTGCATCATCTCTACGGCACAGCAGGCAAGGCCAAATGTCATCGGCCACAACGAGCCGGTACGCGCCCAGTTGATGAGGTTGTCCAGCCCGGTCACTACAAAACCACGCTGCTGAAGAATCTCCGGTACCGGACGTTCTAGTCCCATTCCAGAGCTCCCTTCTTCCACTCGTAAATAAAACCGACCACCAGAATCACGAGAAAGATACCCATGGCGAGAATTCCGGTGAGCCCGGTCTCGCTCAGGGTGATCGCCCAGGGAAACAGAAATGCAATCTCAAGGTCGAAGACGATAAACAGAATGGCAACCAGGTAGTAGCGGACGTCAAAGCGCATGCGGCTGTCCTCGAAAGGCTCAAAGCCGCATTCGTAAGGCGACAGCTTCTCGGCATACTTCCGCCCGTTGCCGATCAGAAAACCGAGTCCGAGCAGAACCAGCCCGATCCCCAGTGCCACACAAAGATAGATATATACCGGTAAATAGTTGTTCAGCACGGGCGCTCCTTCGACCCACGGCTGACCAGCGAATTCCTATTCGCCGGTTCTGCTGATCGGTTGGTGCCGACGGCGAGACTCGAACTCGCACAGCTTACGCCACCGCCCCCTCAAGACGGCGTGTCTACCAATTCCACCACGTCGGCACTCGAAAAAATTCAATCTGTCTGCTTGTTCGCCGGCGCTGGACGCTCGGGTGCGGGAGCCGGTGGCAAAGCCGGCAATATGCCCGTCGGCGCCTGCGTATCCACCTCCTGAGGCCCGACCACAGGCAAACCCTCAGGCACCGCAGCAGAATCTGCTGCGACATCGAGTACGCTCTTCGGGGCCTCACGCTGGGCACCCAGATATGCAAGCCCCAGACTGGTACAGAAGAATATTGCTGCAAGGATCGCCGTCGACCGCGACAGGAAATTAGCCGAACCCCGCGCGCCAAATACCGTGCCCGACGCGCCGGACCCAAATGCAGCGCCCGCATCGGCGCCCTTGCCGCGCTGAATCAGGATCAGGCCGACCATCATCACGCCAACGAGTACGTGTACAACCAGCACAACTGTGTTCAGGGTAGTCATCAATAACTCTCTGCCGCCGCCTTGCAAATACCGAGAAACCCGGCCGCATCCAGCGAGGCGCCGCCGATCAGTCCACCATCTATGTCTGCCATCGCGAAGAGGTCCTTCGCATTGGAAGCTTTTACACTGCCGCCATAAAGGACACGGACAGCGGCGGCAATTGTAGCATTGCGTCGCGCCAGCGTTGCCCGTATCTCTGCGTGTACGTCCTGTGCCTGCATCGGCGTCGCCGTACGTCCTGTACCGATCGCCCAGACCGGCTCATAAGCGACAAGCCCCGCCGCAAAAGCCTCGATGCCCACCACCGCAAGCACCGTCTCCAGCTGCCGGCGCACGACGTCCAGGAAATTTCCCGCATCGCGCTCCGCCAGCGTCTCGCCCACGCAGAGAATAGGCCTGAGTCCGCAACGCAGGGCTGCTGCAACTTTGGCAGCGACCAGGGCGTCCGTCTCACCATAAAAGGCCCGGCGCTCTGAATGACCGATAATCACATACTCGCAACCCACATCGCCCAGCATGCTGGCCGCAACTTCACCGGTAAACGCACCGGAATCCTCTGCTGCAATATTCTGGGCGCCAAGCTGAATAACGCTATCGTGGATAGCCGCAGCAATGTCGGCCAGATAAACGCAGGGCGGACAAACGACCACATCGGTACGGCACTGCGCCGGCAGACCAGCCCGCAGGGCACTGATCAGCGCGCTATTTCCGGTGCGGCTACCGTTGAGCTTCCAGTTTCCGGCCACGAGGGGCCGTCGATTTGACATACGAGACTCCGGGGAGACGGGCGCGCAAAGCAGCGTACGGCCCGAAAATGACGCCGCAGGTTAGCCTCAGCCCCGCTGAAAATCAACGCAGATCAGGCGTTTGCAGCCTGACGCACGGTCTCCGCCAGTTCTTCTGTCAGACGATCGACCTCGGCATGGTCATCTCCTTCGACCATCACCCGCACGACCGGCTCGGTGCCCGAAGCGCGCAGAACCACGCGCCCCCGCCCCGCCAGCTGCCGCTGAGCCTTGAGCACGGCTGCCTGGACAGGCGTCGAACCGTCCAGATCCAGCTTCCTGCTCATCCTGACGTTAACCAGCTTCTGTGGATAGCGCGGCATCCCGGCGACCAGGTCAGCCAGCGGTGTACCGGTTCTCTTGACCACACTGAGTATCTGCAGCGCGCTGATCAGGCCATCTCCGGTAGTGGTCTTGTCCAGGCACAGCAGATGACCGGAGGTCTCGCCGCCAAGCCGGCCACCTTTTTCACGCAGCAGTTCGAGCACATAGCGATCACCGACCTTGGCGCGCAGAAATTCGATGCCGAGCTCACCCAGTCCGCGCTCGAGTCCGTAATTGCTCATCAGGGTTCCCACGACCGGCCCCCGCAGCTCACCGCTCTTTTGCCAGGCACTGGCCAGAACCCACAGCAGTTGATCGCCATCGACCAGCGCGCCAGTGTGATCAGCCATGAGCAGCCGGTCGCCATCACCGTCGAGGGCTATACCCAGGTCAGCACGCACGCCTGTGGTTGTGAGTTGCAATAGTTCGGGCTTCATCGAGCCGCAGCCGTCATTGATGTTCCTGCCATTCGGTGAACAGCCGATCGGCACGATCTCTGCGCCGAGTTCGGTCAGGACACGCGGCGCAACCTTGTAGGCTGCGCCATGCGAACAGTCGATGACAATCTTCAAGCCGTCGAGTCGAAGTTCAGGCGGAACCGTTGAGATGCAGAAGTTCTGGTAGGACTGCAGCGCATTATCAACCCGCTTGGCCCGTCCCAGCTGGCTGGACTCCCGGGTGATCGCCGGCGCTTCAAGGCGCCCTTCAATCGCCGCCTCGATGGCATCGGAGAGCTTGCTGCCTTCGCGGTCGAAGAACTTGATGCCGTTATCCTGATAAGGATTGTGCGAGGCGCTGATCACCACGCCAAGATCGGCGCCCAGCGTCCGGGTGAGATAGGCAATACCGGGTGTGGGCAGCGGCCCGACCAGCATCACGTCCATGCCGGCCGCAACAAAACCCGCTTCGAGGGCCGACTCGAACATGTAACCGGATACCCGGGTGTCCTTGCCGATAAGTACCGTGCCACCCTGCGGCGCCAGCACGTGAGCAGCGGCACTGGCCAGGCGCAGGGCGAATTCTGCAGTCATCGGGTACTCCCCGACCTGGCCCCGGATTCCATCGGTACCAAACAGTTTTCTGCTCACTCAAATACTCCAGTTCTGGCCATGGCGTCTGTACGCTGGCCGTCTATATCCGGCCTTCAACTGCATCCAGCGTACAGAACGCATCCACAGTTGCAGCCACATCATGCACCCTGACGATCCTGGCCCCACGCTGCCGGGCCGCGATCGCCAGCGCAAGACTGCCGGCCAACCGGTCTTCAACCGCCCGGCCCAGCAGTTCGCCCAACATACTCTTGCGCGATAGTCCGACCAGCACCGGAAACCCGGTGGCGACCAGCACCTCCAGCCCGCGCAGCAGGCTGAGATTGTGATCAAGGTTTTTGCCAAAACCGAAACCCGGATCGAGTATAAGGCAATCCTGTGCCAGGCCTGCTGCCATGCATTCAGCCGCTCTCTGCAAGAGAAAGGCCTTTACCTCAGCCACGACATCAACGTAGACAGGCTGTCGTTGCATCGTCTGCGGATCGCCCTGCATGTGCATCAGGCACACCGGAAGCCCTGTCTCCACCGCTGCCGCCAAGGCACCTGGCCGGCTCAGCGCACGGACATCGTTGATCATGTTGGCACCGGCGGCTGCCGCGGCCCGCATGACTTCAGCACTGCAGGTATCGATGGAGATGGCGATATCGCTGGCCTGGCGCAGCCTCTCAATGACCGGAATCACCCGCTGCAGCTCTTCCTCAACACCCGGTGCAGAAGCACCCGGCCGGGTCGATTCTCCACCGAGATCGAGTATGTCCGCACCTTGAGCGACGAGCTTCAGGCCGTGCGCAACAGCCGCATCAATCTGGCGGTAGCGACCACCATCCCAAAAGGAATCCGGGGTAACGTTGAGAATGCCCATTATCAGGCAGCGCCGCGCTGCCTGGCTGGAATCTGGAAGAAGGGAAATCATCCGGCGCAGCAAGCTGCCCTGAACCAACCGGCCGGATATTTACTGTCAGGCGACTGCGCGACTGGCTCAGCTGCGGGTCCGGTGCTGGCTGGCAGGCTCGCCGAGTCCTGGCTCATCACCCTTGCTCGTACCGCTGGCCACAGTCGCCGGAGCGCCCGGTCCACCACTGCTATCCCAGCCTTCGGGTGGCCGGGGCTCACGACCCGCCATGATGTCCTTGATCTGGGTTTCGTCGATGGTTTCATACTTCATGAGTGCGTCCGACATGGCATTCAACTTGTCCCTGTTGCTGGTGAGAATGCCAGTGGCCAGCCGGTAATTTGAATCGATAATCTTGCGGACCTCCTCATCGATCGCGTGGATCGTGACATCGGAAACCTGCTTGTGGCTGGTCACACTGCGGCCGAGAAACACTTCGCCATCTTCCTCGGTGTAGGTCAACGGTCCAAGTCGCTCAGACAGGCCCCACTTCGTGACCATGTTCCGTGCAATTTCCGTGGCGCGTTCGATATCGTTCGAGGCACCCGTGGTTACTGCGTCATTGCCGAACACCAGTTCCTCGGCGATACGTCCGCCGAAAAGGCTGGCTATCTGGCTGTTCAGGCGTCGCTTGCTGTAACTGTACCGATCTTCCTCAGGCAGAAACATCGTGACACCGAGCGCACGGCCGCGGGGAATAATGCTGACCTTGTACACCGGATCATGGTCAGGGACTGAAAGCCCCACAATCGCGTGCCCGGCCTCGTGGTATGCCGTCAGGCGGCGCTCGGCTTCGCTCATGACCATCGAGCGCCGCTCAGCGCCCATCATGATCTTGTCCTTGGCTTTCTCGAACTCATCCATGGTTACCGTGCGCCGGTTGGCGCGCGCAGCAAACAACGCAGCCTCATTCACCAGGTTGGCCAGGTCGGCACCGGAGAAGCCCGGTGTACCACGTGCAATCACGCCCGGCCGCACGTCATCAGACAGCGGAACCTTGCGCATATGCACTTTCAGGATCTGCTCACGGCCACGTACATCAGGCAATGGCACCACTACCTGCCGATCGAAGCGACCCGGCCGGAGCAAGGCGGGATCCAGCACATCGGGACGATTGGTAGCTGCAATGACGATGACGCCCTCGCTGCCTTCAAAGCCATCCATTTCGACCAGCAATTGATTGAGCGTCTGTTCGCGCTCGTCGTGACCACCGCCCAGTCCGGCACCGCGATGTCGTCCAACCGCGTCTATTTCATCGATGAATATGATGCAAGGCGCATGCTTTTTAGCCTGTTCGAACATGTCCCGAACCCGGGACGCGCCGACACCAACGAACATCTCGACGAAATCCGAGCCCGAGATCGTAAAGAACGGCACCTTCGCTTCACCGGCGATGGCACGCGCCAGCAAGGTCTTGCCCGTACCCGGCGAACCGACCATCAGCACGCCCTTCGGGATCTTGCCGCCCAGGCGCTGAAACTTCGCAGGGTCCTTCAGAAATTCGACAATCTCTTCGACTTCGTTTTTGGCCTCCTCGACGCCAGCGACATCCACGAACGTAACCTTGATCTGATCCTCACTAAGCAGCCTCGCCTTGCTCTTGCCAAAGGACATGGCGCCGCGGCCACCGCCGCCGCCCTGCATCTGGCGCATGAAATATACCCAGACGCCGATCAACAGCAGTACCGGAAAGGAATTGATGAACAGGCTGACCAGAATGCTCTGGCTCTTTGGGGGGCTCGCACTGATGCGAACGTTGTTCTTCTTGAGTTCACCGATCAGTGCGGTGTTGTCGGTCTCGGGACTGTAGGTCGTAAACCGGTCACCCGTGGCCTTGAAGCCCTTGATCGTATCGCCCTCAAAGACGACCTGATCCACCTGCCCGCTGCTGACCAGATCCAGAAACTCGGAGTATTCGAGTGCATCTGACTGACGGGTACCGGTACTGAAACTCTGAAAGACCGTCAGCAACACGATGGCGATGACGATCCAGAGGATGATGTTCTTGGCAAGATCATTGAGCACGTGGGTGGCCCTCTTGGAAACCAGACCGTCAAAATTCTGACAGTATTCTGTTTAGACCCTACTACAACCGAAAGTTTCTTGCTACCAGATACGTCTCCCGGTTTCCGGCCCGGGAAGCAGGCGGCTTTCTCATCCGGACCGACTCAAAACGTGAGCGCACTGCGCCGATGTATTCCTGGAAACCCTCGCCCTGAAACAGCTTTACCACCAAATTGCCCCGCTCCCGCAGGACCTGGCCCGCAAAGTCGAGTGCGAGTTCAGCCAGAAACATGCTGCGTGGCTGATCGACGGTGCGCATACCACTCATATTGGGTGCCAGATCAGACAACACAAGGTCGACCCTGGCGGGTCCGAGGTGCTTTAGCAGGGCCTGCAGGGTTTCATCCTCCCGGAAATCGCCCTGCAGAACCTCTACCCCTGCCAGGGGCGGCATCTCCAGCAGGTCGAGGGCGACCACACGACCCCGCGGGCCCACGATCGAAGCTGCATACTGGCTCCAGGCACCCGGTGCAGCTCCAAGATCGACAACGACACTGCCGGGCGCCATGAGTTTCTCGACGCGTTGCAACTCCGACAGCTTGAAAATCGCCCGGGACCGCCAGCCCTCTGCATGCGCCTTGCGCACGAAAGGATCCCGCGCCTGCCTCTGCTTCCAACGTGCGCTAGATGTGCTCTTGGCCACCTGACACCGCGATACAGCAACCGTTCACAGGTATTCGATCCGCATGATCTCGTAATTTCGCTCACCGCCCGGAGCCATCATCGACACCAGGTCGCCCTCCAGGTGCCCGATGAGTGCCCGTGCAAGTGGTGAGGCAATGGAGATCAGACCGCCCTTCATGTCTGCTTCATATTCGCCGACGATGCGATAACAGATTTCACGGCCATCGTCCTCGTCAACCAGGTTGACCGTCGCGCCGAACACGATCTTCTTCGTACCCGCCAGCCGCGCGACATCGATGATTTCGGCCGTAGACTGCAACATCTCAAGCTCCCGGATCCGGCCTTCAATGAAAGCCTGCTGTTCCTTGGCAGCGTGGTATTCAGCATTCTCCTTGAGATCACCGTGGGCGCGCGCTTCGGCGATCGCCTGAATCACCCGCGGCCGCGATTCGGCTTTCAGGATACGGATCTCGTCGCGAAGCTTTTCTGCCCCGACGACCGTAATCGGCATTCTTTTCACTGTACAACTCCCGCATGCAGATCCTGCAGCCGGTTGACGCTGCCGCCCTCGAGATGATCCAGAGCATAGCTGGTGGCAATCGCTGCAGGCATGGTCGTGTAATAGGTGACTTTCTTGTGTACCGCTGCCGCGCGAATCGAGTGCGACTCGCGGATGGCCTGCTTGCCTTCGGTCGTATTGACGATGAAGTGGATCTCGTCATTCTTGATCATGTCCACGACATGCGGCCGTCCTTCGCGAACCTTGTTGACCCGGCGACAGGCAACACCGGCCTTGGCGAGCGCCACAGCGGTACCGCCGGTCGCGACCAGGTCGAAGCCACGATCCAGCAGCAGCTTGCCGAGCTTCACCACTGCCGGTTTGTCGCGGTCTCGTACCGAGAGGAATGCGGTACCCCGCTGCGGCAGCACCACACCGGACGCAATCTGCGCTTTCGCATAGGCTTCCGCGAAGGTGCGGCCAGTACCCATCACCTCACCCGTCGATTTCATTTCCGGACCGAGTATCGGATCGGCTTCCGGAAACTTTCCGAACGGAAATACAGCTTCCTTGACGGAATAGAAGCCCGGCACGATTTGTTCGGTCGCGCCCTGCTCCGCCAGCGATATATTCAGCATGGTCTTCGCAGCAATCTTGGCGAGCGGCAGACCGGTAGCCTTCGAAACAAAGGGCACGGTACGCGATGCGCGCGGATTGACCTCAAGCAGATAGACCAACCCGTTCTGGATGGCAAACTGCGTATTCATCAGACCAACCACATTGAGTGCCTTGGCGAGCCTGGTGACCTGATCGATCAGTTCAGCCTGCGTTTCTGCGCTTAGGGTCGCCGGTGGCAGCGAGCAACCGGAGTCACCCGAATGAACGCCCGCCTGCTCGATATGCTCCATGATGCCGCCGATGAGGATGTCCTTCCCGTCGCTCACCAGGTCAACATCGACCTCTACAGCCTGGTCAAGAAAGCGATCCAGCAACACCGGGCTGTCGTTCGACACATTGACCGCATCTTTCATGTAGGCGCGCAGATCTTCCTCGTTATGCACAACCTCCATCGCCCGGCCGCCAAGCACGAATGAGGGACGGATAACCAGCGGGAAACCAACATCAGCAGCACGACGCACCGCCTCCTCGGGCGTCCGCGCCGTGCAGTTTGGCGGCTGCCTGAGACCGAGTTGCTGCACAAGTTTCTGGAACAGCTCACGGTCCTCGGCAACGTCGATCGATGTCGGACTGGTGCCGACGATCGGCACACCGGCTTCTTCAAGACGCCGCGCCAGCTTGAGCGGTGTCTGTCCGCCGAACTGGACAATGACGCCAACCGGCTGTTCCTTGTCGACAATCTCCATGACGTCTTCGAAAGTCAGCGGCTCGAAGTAGAGACGATCCGAAGTATCGTAGTCCGTCGATACCGTTTCCGGATTGCAGTTGACCATGATCGCTTCGTAGCCGATCTCCTTCAGCGCGAAGGCAGCATGCACACAGCAGTAATCGAACTCGATGCCCTGGCCGATGCGGTTCGGGCCACCGCCGAGAATCATCACTTTCTTTCGATCACTCGGCGCGGCCTCACACTCCTCTTCATAGGAGGAATAGAGATAAGCGGTACTGGTAGCAAATTCCGCTGCGCAGGTATCCACGCGCTTGAAGACCGGTCTGATCCCGGCATTCAGGCGCTGCTGGCGCACGAAATCTTCGGGCATGCTCAGCAGCGTAGCCAGGCGACTGTCAGCAAAGCCTTTGCGCTTCAGGCTTCGCAACATCCCTGGCTGCAATACCACGACACCGTCTGTACGAACTTTTGCTTCAAGCTGGATCAGCTCCTCGATCTGGGCGAGGAACCACGGATCTATACCCGAGAGACTGGCCACCTCATCACAAGGCATCCCGTGCCGGAAGGCATCGCCGACATAGAGAAGCCGGTCAGCGCCAGGCATGCGCAACTCGAGACGCAGCTGGTCCATCTCTTCACGGGAGGGCTCGACCGGCAGCTTCTCCACCAGGCCATCAATCCCGGTCTCCAGGCCACGCAGCGCCTTTTGCAAGGATTCCTGGAAAGTCCGGCCCATGGCCATGACTTCGCCCACCGATTTCATCTGCGTCGTGAGGCGACTATTTGCGCCGGGGAACTTCTCAAAGGTGAAACGCGGAATCTTCGTAACGACGTAGTCGATGGTCGGCTCGAAAGAAGCCGGCGTTGCACCACCGGTGATATCGTTGCGCAGTTCGTCGAGGGTATAGCCGACCGCCAGTTTGGCAGCGACCTTGGCAATCGGAAAACCGGTGGCCTTGGATGCCAGCGCCGATGAACGCGATACTCGCGGATTCATTTCAATAACGATCATGCGACCGTCGAGCGGATTGATCGCAAACTGCACATTCGATCCGCCGGTATCCACACCGATGCGACGAAGCACCGCAATCGATGCATTGCGCATCAACTGGTATTCCTTGTCAGTCAGCGTCTGGGCAGGTGCAACCGTGATCGAATCACCGGTATGCACACCCATGGCATCCACGTTTTCAATTGAGCAGACGATGATGCAGTTGTCGTTGCGGTCGCGCACCACCTCCATCTCGAACTCTTTCCAGCCGATCACCGACTCCTCAAGCAGGATCTGCGTCGTCGGCGACAGGTCGAGGCCATGCGCCGCCATCGCCTCAAATTCTTCGCGGTTATAGGCGATACCGCTGCCACTGCCGCCGAGCGTGAACGACGGCCGAATGATGGTCGGAAAACCGATGCGCGCCTGTGCCTGAATCGCCTCCTCCAGCGAGTGCGCGATCTCGGCGTGGGCAACCGCCAGCCCGATTTCGTTCATCGCCTGGCGAAACCGTTCGCGATCCTCAGCCGTATCGATCGCATCGCGCGAAGCGCCGATCATCTCGACTTCAAACCGGGCAAGCACCCCGTGGCGCTCCAGATCAAGCGCACAGTTGAGCGCAGTCTGGCCACCCATCGTAGGCAGCAGCGCGTCGGGTTTCTCTTTTTCGATGATCCGCGCAACCGTCTGCCAGTTGACCGGCTCGATGTAGACAGCATCGGCCATCTCCGGATCGGTCATGATCGTGGCGGGGTTCGAGTTGACCAGGATGACCCGGTAACCTTCCTGCCGCAGCGCCTTGCAGGCCTGCACGCCGGAATAGTCGAATTCACAGGCTTGGCCGATAACGATCGGCCCGGCGCCTATGATCAGGATGCTTTTGATGTCGGTACGACGGGGCATGGCTGTTCAGGTATCCGGAATTAGGGCTACTTGCCGGCGGTAGCCGCGCCCGCAGCCCGCTGCAGACGCTGGCGCATCAGCTTGCTGAAGCGTGAAAACAGGGAACGAATGTCATGAGGCCCCGGACTGGCTTCCGGATGCCCCTGAAAACTATAAGCAGGACAATCAGTTCTTTCTATTCCCTGAAGTGAATTGTCAAACAGGGAGCGGTGCGTCGGTCGCAGGTTATCCGGCAGGCTCGCCTCATCCACAGCAAATCCATGGTTCTGACTGGTGATCATGACGCGACCGGTTTCAAGATCCTGCACAGGATGATTGGCACCGTGATGGCCAAACTTCATCTTGACCGTTTTCGCACCACTCGCCAGCGCCAGCAGCTGGTGTCCAAGACAGATACCGAATACCGGCGTTCCGGTGGCCAGGATCTGCCGGATCGCTTCAATCGCATATGTGCAGGGTTCGGGATCACCAGGGCCGTTCGACAAAAAAACCCCGTCCGGGCGTCGGGCCAGCACTTCCTCGGCCGGCGTCTGTGCCGGCACCACAGTAACGCGGCATCCATGATCAACCAGCAACCGGAGAATGTTGCGCTTGATGCCGAAGTCGTAAGCCACGACTTCGAAGGCGCCACTGCGCTTTGGCCTGATCGATCCGGGTCCCGGCCACGCAGCGCCCAGGTTCCACTGATAGTTGTCCTTGGTACTGACGATCTTCGCCAGATCCATACCCGCAAGACCAGGGAAGCGTCGTGCATGATCGACCGCAGTTCGCGAATCGACCTCGCCGGTCATAATGCAACCGGACATCGCGCCCTTGTCGCGCAGGATACGCGTCAGCTTGCGGGTATCTATTTCGGCAATCGCGACGATACCGCCCCGCCGCAGGAATTCAGGAAACGGCACCTCGGCACGCCAGCTGCTCGATACCGCTGGCAGGTCGCGGATCACGAGGCCGGCGGCAAAGATACGCTCGCTCTCGTGATCCTCACTGTTCGTCGCGGTGTTACCGATATGCGGATAGGTCAGCGTAACGATCTGCCGGCAGTAAGAAGGATCGGTAAGGATCTCCTGATAACCCGTCATTGCTGTATTGAATACCACCTCGCCAATGGTGCGACCTGGCGCACCCACGGAGATGCCGTGGAACAGCGTACCGTCGCGTAAAGCCAGTAATGCAGCTTCCATCAGCTCTGCACCTGCGATGACCGGAATTTTTCTGCTTTTGATAGGCGCATATACACGCAGCGGGAGACAACCTGTCCGGGCCCTCCCGCTCTGCTGGTTTTGTTTGGGGCCCGC
>CAYJPG010000041.1:0-267 GCA_964371995.1 uncultured Chromatiaceae bacterium
GTGACGTGGCCAGCAGAGCCCCGCTGAGTGCCGGCGACAGCGCCGCGCCCAGCGAACGTGCAATGGTGGTAATCCCCGAAGCCGCCGAGCGTTCGTCCGGATCGACCACCGCCATGGTGTAGGACTGTCGCGTCGGCACATCCATCTGCGAGATCGTGAAACGCACCAGCAGCACGGCAAGCGCCCAGGGCAGGGTCGGCATGAAGGGCACCAGGCACAACAGGATGTTCGATGGCAGATGCGTGAAGACCATCGTGTTGATGAGGC
>CAYJPG010000041.1:277-12836 GCA_964371995.1 uncultured Chromatiaceae bacterium
CGTAGCAATGATGTCTTGTTGGGTTTGCACGGTAAAATTCGGCTGAGTCACATCGACATCATGACGGCTGGCCAGCAGCGCCGACATGCCGGCCAACAGGTTTGCGACGAAGAACACGCTGCCCAGTACCGCTTCACTGATCCCGAAGCGAAGATAAAACCAGTAGGCGAGCAGGCTCTGGATCACGAAACCGCCGGCAAAGGCGTCGACGGCAAACAGCGCACTGAGACGCATCACCACACCGCGCGAACGGTGCAGGCCAAAGCGCCGTTGCGGTAAATCCGCTGCCACCTGCACTTCAACCTGCGCGGACAGGCGCAGGAACAGCAATACCAACACGCCGCCGAGCACGGCATAGGTGGTCAACACGCTTTGATAGGCGCCAAGTGCCGTCATGCCCGTTTTCTGCAACCCGAATGCCAGCCAGCCGCCGGCCAGTGAGCCCACAGCGGTCGCGAGTGATCCGGCCAGGTGATACCAGGCGAACAGACGGGTGCGGTTCTGGCCGGGAACCAGACCCGTCAGCGCTGCCTGCTCGACGGAAAGAAACGGGCCGATCTCGTAACCGCTTGGACTGATGACGCCAATGATTGCCGCCAGGGCCAGTAACAGGGGCTCATCGGTCAGGACAAATACCGTACCGGCCAGCACCATCAGCGCTGCGCCCAGCAGCAGGGTTCGCCGTCTGCCAAAGCGATCGGCGATCGTGGTCAGCCAGAGCGTGATCGCCGCATCACCCAGCAGGGTCGCAGAAAGCAGCAGGCCGATACCCCAGTCGCTGAGTCCGCGTGCGACGAGATAGAGCGCCAGCACCACCGATACGAAACCATAGGCGAACAGTCGCACGATCCGCGCGGCGAAAAGCACCCGGATATCACCGGACACGGACGGAAGGCCGGTTGCCATCAGGGTTCGGGAATGGTCCAGAGATCGCCGGACCGCGGAATGCTGGTGAGCCACCGGTCGAACAAGACTGCACGCAGCGCGGATCCAGCACCGACCATCAGTTCCCGGAGTTTGCGCGGCGTGCTTACGACAACCCGGCTGTCCCAGGCGCGCACACCGTGTCGAATTACCAGCCGGCCGATCGCGCGGTAGATGCCCAACGCGGCTGCCACCGCCCATGCCGACCTGAAGGGCAGCGCCTTGAGGCCGCAATCTGCCGACTGGTAATAGCGCTCAGCCTCATCCAGCAGACGGGCCACCACACGGACAACTGCAGGCCGGTTTTCGGGGCGACTAAGCGTCATGGCAGAAATCCCCGACTCGGCCAGCCACGCCGCAGGCAGATAGCATCGTCCGTTGCCGGCATCATCGAGAACATCGCGGGCAATATTGGTCAACTGAAAAGCGATGCCCAGATCCGCAGCCCGCTGCAGGGTGGGAGCATCGCGCACGCCCATGATCTGCGCCATCATCACCCCGACCACGCCGGCAACCCGATAGCAGTACAGCAAGGTATCGTCAAAGCTGCGGTACTCGTGGCCGCTCACATCCATTTCGAATCCGGCCAGCAACTCCAGCGCATGGCGCTCCGGAATCCCGCAATCCTTGCTGACCCGCTGCAAGCCGATGAAGACCGGGTCTGCAAGGCTTTCAGCGGCAAAAGCCCGGCGAGTTGCCGTACGCAGGTGTTCCAGTCGCGCTGCCGGATCATGCGGTGCGGATCCTGGACCAGGCGCGGGCTGCAGCTTCGCTGATTCCGGCGCCGATTTCATGCCGAGATTCTGCCCGTCGATCTGATCGTCGCAGTAGCGGCACCATGCATAGAGCATGTAGGCATGGTGTCGCGTATCGGCATCGAAGAGCTTCGCCGCCAACGCGAAGCTCCGCGAACCCAGACGGATCATTTCCCTGCTATTGGCAACGACCGCATCCATATCAACGCACTCCGAGATCGGCAAGCATCAGTCCTGCCGTCGCCTTCGCCGAACCCACCACGCCGGGAATACCAGCGCCCGGATGGGTACCGGCACCGACAAAGTAGAGGTTGCGGATCCGGTCGTCGCGATTGTGCACCCGAAACCAGGCGCTCTGCGTGAGTACCGGCTCCAGCGAAAATGCGGAACCGAGGTGGGCATTGAGCTCAGTCCGGAAATCTGCCGGCGTAAAGATCCGTGAAGTCACCAGATTTTCGCGCAGTCCGGGCATCAGCTGCTTCTCAAGGGCGTTCAGGATCCGGTCTCGATAAACGGGGCCCATCGTGCTCCAGTCGATCGGCGCCTTGCCGAGGTTCGGCACCGGCGCCAGTGCATAAAAGCCGGCATGACCCGGTGGCGCGAGAGTCGGATCGCTGGCAGATGGATTGTGCAGGTACAGGGAAAAATCGTCCGCCAGTATGCCCCGCTCGAAGATATCTGCCAGCAGTTCCCGGTAACGCGGACCGAACAACACAGTGTGATGGGCCAGCTCCGGATACTGCCGCTTCAGGCCGAAGTGCACGACGAACAGGGAGCTGCTGTATCGACCGCGAGCCAGGCGTTTCGCCATGGCCCGCCCACGATCGGTACCAGACAGCAGGCTGGCATAGGTATGCACCACATCGGCATTGCTCGCTGCCGCATCAACCACGATGCTGCTCCCTCCGGACACCGCCACACCGGTCACGACACCGTTGCGTACCTGTATCTCTTCAACCGGGCAGTCGAGCCGGATTTCACCGCCCAGGTCCTGGAACAGCCGTACCAGAGCCGCGACCAGCGCGCCGGTACCACCACGCGGAAAGAACACCCCCCAGCGACGCTCCAGCGCGTGGATCAGCGCATAGATGGACGGTACGTGGAAGGGATTACCGCCGATCAGCAGCGACTGAAAGCTGAATGCCTGGCGCAGATGGGGATCGCGCATGAAATCCGACACGACACCGTAAACCGAGCGGTGACTCTTCAGGCGAATGAGCTGCGGCACCACCCGCACCATGCTCCATACATCCTGAAAGGGGACGGTACCCAATTTCAGATAGCCTTCGCGGAATACGGCCTCGGAAAATTCCAGAAAGCGGCGGTAACCGTCTGCATCAGCGGGATTGATGCGCGCTATCGCGCTCGTTACTGCATCCACATCAGCGTTGTAGTCCAGGCTGACCCCGTCCTGCCAGATCAGGCGGTAAAAGGGATCAACCGGCAGCATCTCCACATAGTCGCCGATTGCCCTGCCGCTCAGCTCGAACAGTTCCTCGATCGCATTCGGTGCGGTCACTACGGTTGGCCCGGCATCGAAGCGGAAGCCATCCTGCTCATAGACGTAGGCGCGACCGCCGGGTCGGTCACGCCGCTCAAGCAGAACGGTGCGTATGCCAGCCGACTGCAGCCGGATGGCCAGCGCCAGCCCGCCAAAGCCGGCACCGATGACCGCAACGGTGGGTGCACGCCTCATGCCGCATCTCCCCGGACAGCCGAGGGCAGCAGACTGCGCAAGGCACGAATCACCGGCACTGGCGGCCTGCCGCTGAGGATCTGCCGCGCGTCATTGATGCTGGTCCTACCGGCATAAAATCGTTCGATCACCGGCTGCGGCAGACGATAGAAATGCTGCAGCACGCGGTAGCGCTCCCCGGGAGCGGCGGCAAGAAACAGCATGCGGTTCAGCATCCGGAACAGCCGCTGTTCCTGCCAGCGACGCCGCGCGCGGTCACGGATCCTGGGGCCGATGTTCGCACTGCGCAGATCGGTGACGCCGGCCAGGTCATCGGCGAGCGATGCTGCTTCCGGCAGTGAATAGCCGGTGGTGTGATGGAACAACCCGGCGTGCAGGCCCGCACGCGGCAAGGCCGCATCGGCCGGTGGCCAGAAAAGATCGAATTCCGCATCGAGCACGATCGGCAGTACGCCACGCTCTTCCCGAACCATCGCCTGCACCACCCAGCCCCGCGCCCGTACATAGCTTTCGATATTAAGGCGCAACGATGACGCATTGAGCACCGGCGTATCGCTGTAGTAGGTGTCTTCGACCAGCAACCGGTCAGGGCCAAAGGGCAACAGGTAAACGAAGCGGTAGCCGTCTGCCTGCGCCACAGTCGCATCCATGAGCAGTGGACCTGTCAGCCCGTGAGGGCCGGTGAGGACCAGCTCCTGACCAAGGAATTTCTGATAGCGCAGCACCAGTCCCGCGCTGTCGCCCGCCCCGGTTCCGCGCCCGTCGATCACCAGTCCGGCGCCAAGCGTCTGTCCGTCGTCAAGCTGCACGGCCTGCGGACCGAGCTGCACGGCTCGCACGCCACAGCGGATATCTGCGCCAGGCAAGGCCATCACCGCCTGCTTCAGTCGTTCCGAACTCAGCGAGTAGTACGCACCGGCAATGCGCCGCTGCCGCTCCGGGAAACACACTTCATAGTGCTGCCACGAATGGCTGGCCAGCGGCAGCAGCCACTCGCGTTCCGCCGCCTGCAGATCGCTGCCATGAAAAGACCAGGTGTGATTGCCGCCAGGTGCGGGGCCTGCTTCGAGCAGGGTGACCCGGAGATCCGGCCGCAGCGCGTGCAGTCGCAGCGCGATCAGGCAGTTGGCAAGTCCGCCCCCGACCAGCAGCACATCACTGTTCGCTGTACCGCTCATTGTGCAAGCAGTGCTTCGATGATGGTCGTGATGCCGGCAGCCCGTTCAGTGCTGAAGCGGCCGCGCACCTGGCCAGCCAGTTTGCCCTCGCGATCAAAGACCAGCAGGTTCGGTGCGGCCGTATCCAGGCGATAGCTGGTCGCCCAGCGACGCTCGATATCGATGAGCACCGCCACCGTGGCCGGCACCCGCTTCTGCAGGGTTGCTTCTACCCGGGCCATATCGATCCGGCCCTCGGCCGGCATTTCAGCCACGTTCAGAAAATGCAGATCGGGATGGCGTTTTCCCAGTTCTTCTCCCCAGCGCTGAATTGTCGACAGACGCCCCACATCGACCACTATCGCAACGACAACCGCACCCTGGTGGCTGGCCAGACTATCGGTATTGCCAAACTGGTCGCGCAACGGCGGTGCAGCGATATCGGCGCCCGCTGCCATGCTGCAGGCGTTGATCAGGACGAGCAGCAGCAGTCCGGGCATTCCGGAAACAAGACGTATGGCTGGAAGCCGCGAAACGGGCATGGACAGTGCAACGCCCCCTGCGCGCCTGAAAATGGCGCTATCGGGTCATTGTACCGGTGCTTTGCCGCCGAGGGTGTCGGCGCAGATGGTCAGGGACAGGAAACCTGGATGCGGCTCAGAACTGGAAACGCCAGCCAACGTAGACTTCATCGGTAGCGGGATCGATATTGAACTGCAGGCCCGGTTGTGGATCTTCGGGCAGGAAGGCGCCACCGACCCGGCGTACCGTTGCAGTACCCTGCTCCAGAAAGACACTGAGCAGGTGCCGGATCTCGAACTCCCGCGTACTCACCGTCACCACTTCATCGAGGGCGCTCTGGTCAGACAGTAAAGTCTCCCGGGACTGCGGAAGCAGCACCGGCAGGTAAGCCAGCACCGGATCTCGCGCAACCCGCACCGGAATCTGTATACCTGCTGCAGACCGGGCAGCAGGTATACCGGCGGTCGCATCAGCCATCACGGTTCCCGCCTGCAGAAGCAAGGCAGATACGAAAATTGCACGGAAAGAACTCATGCGATACCACCCGATACGAAACCGCGGCCCATTGCGATTCCTCACCTGGATAGAACCTTAGCCGGGTGACGGGCAGTGAACACCGACGGTGTTCACCTTTCAGGCGTAGATCAGCAAGCAACAACAGATTCAGTAAAACCGCATCTCCATAAGTCAAACGAAGCAGCGCAGCAGCAAATAAAAGGGAGCTTTCGCTCCCTTTTCTTCAGCGCACCTGGACCTCTATGGGTCTCGGCTTCTTCGCCTCGGTCTTCGGCAGGCGTACCGTCAGTACACCGTCCTTGGCATCGGCCTGGATCTTCGCCTCATCGACATCCGCCGGCAGACTGAAGCTGCGGGCAAAGCTGCCGTAAAAGGACTCGATCCGGTGATGCCTTTCCTTGTCCTCGCGGGTCTCCAGCCGACGTTCGCCGCGAATCGTGATCACACCTTCGTGCACCGAAACATCGATGTCCTTCTTCTCGACCTCGGGTAACTCGGCCTTGATCAGGTAGGCCTCAGGTGTCTCGGAAATATTGGCTACCGGGCGCCATTCAACACCGTTCTCGCGTGCTTCAGCAGCGGGCGTCGCCGACCGACCCAGCACACGGCTGTACTGATTGAAAAGGTCATCCAGCTCGCGCAACGGGCTCCAGCTTACCAGCGTCATGACTGCATCCTCCTCGTGGGTTGTCGCGCGCCGTAATGCACGTCGCGCATGAGGCAGATATAGGGACGATGCCGGCGTTTTCAATCCCTGTATTGCATTAGCCCAGAGCGTTGCGCAGTGCGTGGATCAGGTCGTCGGCATCCTCCAGCCCCACCGACAGGCGTACCAGGCCATCGGTGATCCCGACCCGGCGCCGCTCCGCTTCTTCCACATCAGCGTGGGTCATGGTCACCGGGTGGGTGATCAGGGACTCCACGGAACCAAGGTTTTCGGCCAGCGTCCACAACTTGATGCGATCCATCAGGGTCTTGCCGGCCGCCATGCCGCCCTTGACCTCAAACCAGATCATCGCGCCAAAACCGGAAGCCTGGCGCTTGGCCAGCTCATGCTGCGGAAAGCTCTGCAGCCCCGGATAGCCGACCTGTGCGACCTTCGGGTGCGACTCGAGAAACTTCGCAATCGCCAGCGCATTCGCTGCCTGCCGGTCCATGCGCACCGACAGGGTCTTGCAGCCCTGCAACGTCAGCCAGGCCACCTGCGGCGACATGATCATGCCGGTGGCATTCATGATGAAGCGGATTGCGTTCGCCTGCGCCTCGTTGCTGACGACCACCGCACCGCCGACCGTGGCATTGTGTCCGTCGAAATACTTCGTGGTGCTGTGCACGACCATGTCTGCGCCCAGTTCCAGCGGCCGCTGGTAGTACGGCGTCAGAAAGGTGTTATCCACGGCGTGCGGGATGCCGCGCTCGCGTGCCAGATCCGACACCGCCCGCAGATCAGTGAGCTTGAGCGTGGGATTGGCCGGCGTCTCGGTGAGAATCAGCTTCGTGTTGCTGCGTATCGCCTTGCGCACGGCGTCGGTATCGGAGGTATCAACAAAAGAGAACTCCACGCCAAAACGCGAAAAGATCTTCGTGCTCAGGCGGTAGGTACCACCATAGACGACATCCGAAACGATCGCGTGATCGCCCGCACTCAAAAAGGCGAGGAACAGGCCGTTGATGGCCGCCATGCCGGTACCGAAGCAAATGCAGTCGCTGCCGCCTTCCAGGTCGGTCAGCTTGTTCTCCAGCGCACGCACCGTGGGATTCGCCGAGCGCGAATAGGAATAACCCTTGGCCAGATAGCGATCCACCGACTCCTGGACGTAAGTCGTGGTCTGGTAGATAGGCGTGAGGATCGCACCGGTCAGCGGATCAGGCTCTACACCGGCATGCACCTGTCGCGTGGTAAATCCCGGTTTCGGCTGTCCGGCGGGACGCTTCTCGCTGCTCATGGTCTGGAACTCCTCAACACCCTGCCCTGCGGCATCGGGTGTGTCATCTGGCTTTTGGGCCGCATAGTTTATACGTGTAGCCGGGTACGGCTATCACTCTGTTGCCTGCAGAGAGTCGAAAGTGGCTTGCCCGATGCCCCTGCTTTGGCCGATCATGAAAGCTCGTGACGCGGAGAGAGACATGAGCGACGACGCCTGGCAGGTCTTCAAGGTCGATGAACTGGCCACACGGGTGGCCGGCACAGAACCCCGATTCCTGGAGTTTCTGCGCGTCCCGACGCTGTCCTGTGCGGTCTACCGGCTGCCGGCTGGCGCCCGCGACATGCAGGCACCGCATCTCGAAGACGAGGTCTATTTCGTGGTCAGCGGTCGCGCCCGCCTGCGGATCGGTGCGCAGGAACACGAGGCTTTGCCGGGCACCATCCTCTACGTCAAGGCCACCTCGGAACACTCGTTCTTCGATATCGAGGAAGACCTGACCCTGATCGTGGTATTCGGTCAGTCCAAGCCCCTCTGGCAGAGCTAGACCAAGCCTCCCGGACGCAATCAGAACTGGCTGTCAGGGAAGGCCATCAGGGCATCAGCCCCGGCCTCGATCGCGCGCAGATAGCCCGTCGCGAGCGGTGAAAACTGTCCGGCATAGAAGTCTGCCGTAATCAGTTTTGCCGCCAGGAAGTCCTTCTCGGCAGCACTCCCCGCAACATCTGCCGCCAGTTTTTCACTGGCGACGACCGCCGCGCGCGCCAGTTGCCAGCCGCCGGTGACCGTGCCGAGCAGCATCAGCATGCTGCAGGCAACTGCACCCGGTACTGCCGGGCTTTTCGCATGATTTTCAGCAAGCCAGCGACCCGCTGCCTCGACGCTCGCGCAGCCCTCGGCATGCGCCTTGCGTACTGATGCCAGCGCCGGATAGCGGGCGAGATCTGCATCCGTCGCCCGCATGTCAGCCAGCAAAGCCGTCAGCGAAGCACCACCGTCGCGCAGGATCTTGCGGGCGACCAGATCGTTGGCCTGGATGCCCGTGGTGCCTTCATAGATCGTCGTGATACGCGCATCGCGCAGATACTGCGCAGCGCCGGTTTCTTCGGCATAACCCATGCCGCCGTGTATCTGTACGCCCAGCGACGTCAGCAACTGGCCGATCTCGGTTGACCAGCCCTTGACCACCGGAATCATCAGATCGACGCGTGCCTGATGCAGGGCGCGAGTCGCAGCATCGGCATGCCGCAGGCTGATATCGAGATCGGCAGCGGTGACATAGGCAATGCTGCGCATCGCCTCTATATAGGCTTTCATGGTCAGCAACATGCGCCGCACATCGGCATGCTGAATGATGGCCACCCGCCCCTTTTGCCCGGGCACCTTGCCCTGTACACGCTCACGCGCATAGTCACGCGCCTGCTGATAGGCCCGCTCGGCAACCGCGACGCCTTCAAGGCCGACACCGAGCCGCGCGTGATTCATCATGGTGAACATCGCTGCGAGGCCATTGTGCAGCTCGCCGACCAGATAGCCGACCGCGTTCTCGAAAGCCATCACGCAGGTGGGACTGCCGTGGATGCCGAGTTTGTGCTCCACCGATACCGGACGCACCGAATTTCGTTCGCCGGGCGTGCCATCGGGCTTGAGCAGGAACTTCGGTGCAATAAACAGTGAAATGCCGCGCACGCCGGGCGGCGCATCCGGCAGCCGGGCGAGCACCAGATGCACGACGTTCTCCGTCATGTCGTGATCGCCCCAGGTGATAAAGATCTTCTGCCCGGTGATCCGGTAGTGATCGCCCTCGGGCACCGCCTGGGTGCGCAGGGCCGCGAGATCCGAGCCGGCCTGCGGCTCGGTCAGGTTCATGGTGCCGGTCCACTCACCCGCCACCATCTTCGGCAGATAGGCACTACGGAGCGCCTCCGAGGCATGGGCTTCGATCGCCCGGGCGGCGCCTTCGGTCAGCAGCGGACAAAGCGACCAGGCGAGATTTGCCGAACACCACATCTCCTCGACGGCGACGCCAAGCAGAAACGGCAAGCCCTGCCCGCCATAAGCAACAGGTGCGGTGACGCCGGCCCAACCACCGGACTGATACTCCCGATAGGCGGTCTTGAATTCTTCAGGAACGATGACACGGTCATTTTCGACCCGGCTGCCCTGGCGGTCGCCGATCGTGTTGGTCGGTGCAATGACGCCACCGGCCAGCTGCGCCGCCTGTTCGAGGATTGCTTCGGCAAGATCCGGGGTGGCTTCTTCGCAGCCGGGCAGGCGAGAGATCCGGTCCAGGCCGGCAAGCTCGCGGATCACAAACAGCATTTCGCGGACTGGACCGTGATATTCAGACATCGTTCTGTGGCTCGTATGTGCGGGCCTGCAGGCGGTAGCTAAAGCCCTCAGGCGCGTTGACGGGATTCCCGGCGGCGATCCGTTTCCAGCAATAATTTTTTTCGAATACGGATACTTGTCGGCGTTACCTCGACGAGTTCATCATCATCGATGAACTCCAGTGCCTGCTCGAGGGACATGCGTATTGGCGGGACCAGCAACAGGTCCTCATCGGTGCCAGCGGCGCGGATATTGGTCAGCTGTTTGGCCTTGGTCGGATTAATGACCAGGTCGCTGCCCCGGCTGTGTATGCCGCAAACCATGCCTTCATAGACCGGCTCACCATGACCGATGAACAGGCGGCCGCGCTCCTGCAGATTGAACAGTGCGTACGCCAGCGCCTTGCCAGCCACCATGGAAATCAGCACACCATTGTTGCGCTGACCGATTGAGGCCGGAATACGGCGATCGTATTTTTCGAACACGTGATAGATGAGCCCGGTGCCCGCCGTACAGGTCAGATATTCGGTACGGAAACCGATCAGGCCGCGAGCCGGAATACGGTATTCAAGACGCAGGCGGCCGGTACCATCCGGCGTCATGGTCAGCAGTTCACCCTTGCGCTCGGCAAGGCGGCTCATCACGGCGCCCTGAAACTGCTCCTCGAAATCAACCGTCAGCTGCTCCCAGGGCTCGCAGCGCACTCCGTCGATATCCTGCTCGATGACTTCAGGCCGTGACACGGCCAGCTCATAGCCTTCGCGACGCATGTTCTCGATGAGTATCGACAGATGCAGCTCGCCGCGGCCGGATACCTTGAACTTGTCCGGATCCTCGGTGGGCTCCACGCGCAGCGCCACGTTGTGTTTCAACTCGCGATCAAGCCGCTCCTTGATATGCCGACTGGTCAGGAACTTGCCTTCCTTGCCGGCAAACGGTGACTTGTTTACGCAGAAGGTCATGCTGATGGTCGGTTCATCCACCTTCAGCGGCGGCAGCCCCTCCGGCACTTCGCGGTCGCAGACGGTATCAGAGATAAAGAGTTCCTCAATGCCGCTGAACACCACGATATCGCCGGCACTGGCCGACTCGACCTTGTAGCGGTTGAGACCGAGGAATCCGTACAGTTCGCCCAGTCGCCCGCTGCGCACCTTGCCGTTGGCACCGACGATGCTCACGGTGGTACCGGCGACAGCCCGACCGCGCGTGATGCGGCCGATGCCGAGCATGCCTACGTACGAGTCGTAATCAAGACTGGAAACCTGCAGCTGCAGGGGGCCGTTTGGATCGACTTTCGGCGGCTCGACATGCTTGACGATGGCCTCGAAGAGCGGCGTCATGTCGCCCGAACGCACGGTGGATTCGAGGCCGGCGTAACCGTTCAGCGCCGATGCGTAAATGACCGGGAAATCGAGCTGGGCATTGGTCGCGCCCAGCCGGTCAAACAGCTCGAAGGTTGCATCCAGCGCCCAGCCCGGGCGGGCACCATCACGGTCGATCTTGTTGATCACGACGATCGGCGTGAAACCGAAGGAAAAGGCCTTCTGCGTGACGAAACGGGTCTGCGGCATCGGGCCGTCGACGGCATCGACGAGGAGCAGCACGCAGTCTGCCATCGACAGCACGCGCTCGACCTCGCCACCGAAATCGGCGTGGCCCGGCGTATCGATGATGTTGATGAAGTAGTCACCCCAGGTGATCGCGGTATTCTTGGCCAGGATGGTGATACCACGCTCTTTTTCGATGGCGTTCGAGTCCATGGCCCGGTCCGGAAGCTGGAAGCGCGCGTCCAGGGTGCCGGACTGGCGCAGCAGCTTGTCGACAAGCGTGGTCTTGCCATGATCGACATGCGCGATGATGGCGATATTGCGTAGCTTGTCGGTCGGTTTGGTAGCGGGATTATTCATCGGGGGTGCCGGGGAAACGAAAGGTCGCGAATTATAGGGGAGAAATCGGGGTCGGACTGCGATTTCGTGGCCCCGAGCGCACTTATGTGACCCCTTCCGGTGCAGTACAGTAGGGCCAGCGGGTTAAGATTGACGCAGAATCAGGGAGGCCCGATGGGCACAGGCCGGGACAATGACCAGCGCCAGCGCCCGCTTTGCGCGTGGCTTTGTCGGCATGCAGCGTCGGCCGTCTGTGCTGCCGCGCTCTTTCTGGCAGGGTGCGCCGGAAGCCCCCAGGCTCCGGATCCGGCGGCCCGGGTGCCCGTCCCCGCCTCGCCACCCGCCAGCCCGATGCCCGACCCGCTGCGCACGCAGGTCGTATTTACGGCAATGCAGATGGTCGGGGTTCCCTATCTGTGGGGCGGCAGCACGCCCACCGGCTTCGACTGCAGCGGCCTGGTGCAATTCGCCTATTCCAATGTCGGACTGAAACTGCCGCGCACGGCCGCCGAACAACTCGCCGCATCAACCCCGCTCACGCTTGAAGAGGCGGTCGCCGGCGACCTGCTGTTTTTCCGCGACCGCAGCCGGACCTCACACGTGGCCATCTATCTCGGCGAAGGCCGCTTCGTGCATGCGCCCAATGGCGGCAGCCACGTGTCCCTCGATGACTTCAGCACCCCGTACTGGCGCACGCATTTCGCCGGGGCCGGGCGCATCATTCCCCCGGGCTGATATCAGATCGTGCCCAGATACCACTCGTAGTCCAGGTTGCTGACCTGCGCGTGAAAGGCTTCCGCCTCATGCCGGCGCTCGAGGCTGAACACGCGGCAGAACTACGCGCCAA
>CAYJPG010000041.1:12846-23226 GCA_964371995.1 uncultured Chromatiaceae bacterium
GCCGTCGAGTGCAGTTTCCCATCGCGGCGACAGGCTGAGCGTCTCCTCCATCACCTCGCCCTCGCGGATCATCCGCGGCGGTTCGATGTTCCGGGTCAGCCCGGCGTGTACGCCGGCGAGAATTGCCGCCATTGCCAGATAGGGGTTGCAGTCGGCACCGGCGACACGGTGCTCCAGACGCAGGTTCTGCTCATCAGATACCGGGATACGTACGGCGACGTGGCGATGATTGACACCCCAGTTCGGTGCGATGGGCGCAAAGCAGCCTGGCCGGATGCGGCGATAGGAATTTGCATTCGGCGCAAAGATGGCCAGAGATTCCGGTATCGCTGCGAGCAGGCCGCCTACGGCGTGCCGGAGGTTCTGTGCATAGCTGTCCGGCGCAGAAACGGGTGGCTGCGGAGCAAACACGTTGTGTCCCTCGCGATCCACGAGGCTGAGATGCACGTGCATACCGGAACCATCGATGTCTGCGAAGGGTTTCGCCATGAAGGTCGCAGCAAGGCCATGTTTCCGCGCAACGCCGCGGATCAAACGACGCAGCAGGATCGCGTGATCACAGGCGGCGACGGCATCAGCAACATGGTGGAGGTTGACCTCGAACTGGCCAGCACCATATTCCGACACGATGCTGCCAGCCGGAATGCGCTGCGTTTCGCAGGCCGCGGTGATTTCCGAAAACAGCGGATCCAGATCGTGCAGATCCTCAAGGCTGTAGACTCGCGGCCCGGACGGCCGGCGCTGGGTGCCCGGCACCCGCCCCTGCCGCGCCCGCGGCACTTCACCGGAGCTGTCGTCGAGCAGGTAAAACTCGAACTCAATGGCCACAACCGGCGTCAGGCCGAGCGCCGCGAAGCGACCCAGCACTCCGGCAAGTAGGTGCCGGGTATCGGCAAAAAATGGCTGGCCATCGCGGTGCTCCAGTGCAACCAGACACTGGCCTGGATGCGTCTTTGCCCAGGGTACCGGCACCAGCGACCCGGGAACCGCACGACAGACATAATCGGGGTCGCCGTCGTCCGAGCCATAGCGGAGGCCATCGATCAGCGCGCCGCGGCTGTCGAGCAGAATGCCGGTAGCCGGAAAAGCGATGCCGTCCCGCCAGAGTGACAGCAGTTCACGGCGGCCGATGCGTTTACCGCGCAGAATACCGTTGAGGTCGGGCAACAGCAGCTCGACTGCCCGGGTGTCCGGCCAGGCAGCCAGAAAGCTCCGGGCCTCATCGATTTGCCTGTCATTCATGGCGGTGATCCTGTTCCTGGCGGGATTCTGACCAATCCCGGCAGCCGCGTCGATCCTGCTACCATTTCCGCACGCAGACACAGAGCATGACATGAACAATCCCGCGCCTTCATACATTCTGACGGTTGTCTGCCCGGACAAGATCGGCATTGTGGCCGCGGTCGCCGGCTACCTGACGTCCCGGAAATACTTCATCGAAGAATCGTCCCATTTCGGTGACCGCGACACCGGCACATTCTTCATGCGCACCCGATTTGCCTCAACAGACGGCAGCTTCTCGCGCTCCGGCTTTGCTGCCGGCTTTGCAGATATCGCGCAGAAGTTCGCCATCGAATGGCAGGTGCACGACACGGGGGTATTGCCGCGCGTACTGATCATGGCTTCGCGCTACGACCACTGCCTCAACGATCTGCTGTACCGCTACCGGACCGGCGGGTTGAAGATGGCGATTCCGGCCATCATCTCGAACCACATGGATCTGGCTGGCCTCGCAAGCTGGCACAAGGTGCCTTACTTCCATATACCTGTGTCAGCAGAAACGCGGCAGGAGGCTGAAGAACGGCTGATGGATATCGCGGGCGACACCAAGGCCGAACTGATTGTGCTCGCCCGCTACATGCAGATCCTCTCACCTGCTGTCTGCGCGCACTACTCCGGGCGGATCATCAACATCCACCACTCCTTCCTGCCCGGCTTCAAGGGTGCAAAGCCGTATCACGAAGCGCACCGGCGCGGCGTCAAGCTGATCGGCGCCACAGCACACTATGTAACAGCGGATCTGGATGAAGGGCCGATCATTGAACAGACGGTTGAGCGGGCGGACCACACCATGTCACCGGAGGACCTCGCAGCGACTGGTCGGGATGTGGAGTCAATCACCCTGGCGCGGGCCGTGAAGCTGCATATCGAGCACCGCGTGTTCGTCAACGGCAGCAAGACGGTCGTGCTGCGCTGAAGGCACCCGGGCTCGCGGAATACTGCGCTCAGGCGCTCTTGCGGGCCTGCATTACCGGACGCAGCAAGAGCGCCAGTTCGCGCAGTGCTTTCTCGGTACTTGCCCAGTCGATGCACCCGTCGGTCACCGAAACACCGTAGCGCAACTGGCTTCGGTCGGCGGGAATCTCCTGGTTGCCGGCCTCCAGATTGCTTTCCAGCATGAGGCCGATGATCGACTTGTTGCCGTTGACGATCTGCTCGATGCAGTCACGCGCAACGAGCGGCTGCAGCGCCGGATCCTTGTTCGAATTGCCGTGGCTGCAGTCGATGACGATACGCTCCGGCAGACCGGCCTTGTGAAGGGCCTGTTCGCACAGGGCCACGCTCACCGAATCGTAGTTGGTACGTCCGGCACCACCACGCAACACGACATGACCATAGTTGTTGCCACGCGTCTGCATGACAGCCGAGCGGCCATCCTCGTTGATGCCGAGGAAATGATGCGGCTGGCGTGCTGACTTGAGCGCATTGATGGCTACCATCAGCGAACCATCCGTACCATTCTTGAAACCGACCGGCGTGGACAAACCGCTCGCCATCTCCCGATGCGTCTGCGATTCGGTCGTGCGCGCCCCGATCGCATTCCAGGTGATCAGGTCACCGAGATACTGCGGCATGATCGGGTCCAGCGCCTCGGTAGCCGTTGGCAGACCGAGTTCAGCGAGATCGAGCAGCAGCTTGCGCGCGATGCCGATCCCCTTCTCGATATGAAAGGAATCGTCCATATCCGGATCGTTGATCAGGCCCTTCCAGCCCACCGTGGTACGCGGCTTCTCGAAATAGACGCGCATGACCAGTACCAGCGTATCGCTGAGCGCATCAGCCAGTGGCTTTAGCCGTTTGGCGTAATCCATCGCTGCCGCGACATCGTGGACCGAACAGGGTCCGACGACCGCAAACAGGCGCGGATCGCGCGCATCGATGATGTTCTGCAGGGTGCGCCGGTTGCGCAGCACAAAACCCTCCAGCGCGGGGGTCAGCGGATACTGCGCCTTGACCTCGGCCGGGGTCGGCAGCGTGGTGCGGGCAAGGACGTTTACGTTGTAAATCTGGCTTTCCATGC
Organism: uncultured Chromatiaceae bacterium; assembly: GCA_964371995.1. Classification (GTDB taxonomy): domain Bacteria; phylum Pseudomonadota; class Gammaproteobacteria; order Steroidobacterales; genus SHZI01. The sequence goes on from CAYJPG010000041.1 coordinate 16,148, forward strand.
GCGAAGCATAGTGTGCCGGCCACGTAACGGGCAACCCGGCCGGCCTTTCGGCAAGGACTGATGGCAGCGGAATCCGCCCTGTAGAATGGCCAGCCTGTCAGACAGGTCCGGAGAAACAACCATGGCTAACGTATCCACCATCAAGCCCTTCGCAAAGGGCGATATCCTTGTCGGCGCTACCCTGCTCAACCGTGCCGACGACGACCATGCGGGCGACGGCCGGATCATCCAGTACGACAGCAATCTCAATGAAAAGGGCGTGCTCTGGACCTCCGGCACCACCCATCTGGTCAGCGGACTCCGCTTCGGTCCCGACAAGACCCTGTGGGCCTTCGACACCAATACACATACCGTGCTGCGCTATGGCCCGGACGGAAAAGAACTGCCGCGCATAAAATTTGCCGACCGCGCCTTCTCGAATGTGAATTTCACCGCCGATGGCAACATCCTGTTGGGCGAGCATCTGGTCGGCAACACGATCAAGTTACCGCCGGAACGACCGCTCGGCACGACTCTGGCGAAGATGCCGGGCAGTGATAAATTCGGTGACGGACATGTCTTCAAGTTCACGCCGGATGGCAAGCTGCTAAGTGAATATGCGACCGAGACCCACGGTGGCATGGCCGGTTTCCTCGGTGTCACCACAGCGAGCCTCGCGCCTGACAACAGGACCCTGGTTTATGTGTCGGAGACCGGTACGCGGGTTTTCCAGTACGACATCGTCGCCGACAAGCAGCTGCCCGACCTGATCACGCTGCAGCCGGGCGCCGGCGAGATCGCCTTGCTGGCGCAGCATCTGCCGGACGGCACGCTGCTTTACATCAAGGCGAACTTCAAGACGGGCTTCAAGCTCGATCACCTGAAGGCGAATGCCGAACTGATCAAGAGCTGGGATCTGCCGGGACCCGGCTGGGCCACCGTCACACCATTGCTCGAGCCCGGGGTGCTCTTACTCGGCAATTTCTTTACTGGCACTGTTGCCAAGTTTGATATGCAGAGCGGCACCATCGGTACGAAGGCCGAAACGGGTGTGAAGCGCTCACTGGCTGGTCTGGCTCAGTACCCCGGCTAAAACCACTTAGCTTCCGCAGGAGCGCCTGAAGGTGCTCCTGCGGAAGGTCACACCTCTACCAGGGCAGAACGCTGCCGTCGAAGGTCCAGAAGGTTCCGGTGTTCTCGACGCTGAGCTGATCGGTAATGCGGATCAGGTCGCTGCCAGCGGTCTCTACCGGACGCAGCATCTTTTTAGGCAACATCTTCATCATGTCCGTATCCACCGGACCCGGATCGATCAGGGCAACTGAAATCCCCTTGCCCTTCAGCTGGATCGCCAGAAGGTGCATCTCCATATTGAGCGCGGCCTTGCTCGGACGGTAGAAATACAATATGGCGTTCTTCATTTCGCCGATCGAACCCTGACTGCTGGATACGTTGCTGATCTTCTTCTGCTGACTCGCCAGTACGTTGGGCAAAAAGGCTTCCGCCATCTTCAGCGGCCCGATGACATTGGTGCGCAGCACCATTTCGTAAGTCGGCCATTCCATGTTTTTTGCAAACAGCTGATTGCTGCCGCCACCGGTAATCCCGGCATTGTTGAACAGCACATCGACCGGCTTGTCCTTGTATTTCGCCGCAAGCGCATCGATGGCAGCAAAGTCGGTGACATCGAGCGCCTCGATGCTGACCTTGCCCCCACTGTCTGCAGCAAGTGCCTTGAGTTCCGTTGCCTCCGCCGGCTTGCGCGCCGTGGCAATCACCTTCCAGCCCCGCGCTGCATATTGCCGTGTCAGCTCCAGGCCGATACCGCGGTTGGCACCGGTCACCAGCACCGTCGGCACATAGTCATCAGCGCGGGCCGTTGCGCTGGCGGAAATCGCCACACACAGTGCGGCAAGCAGCGTGAAGCTGCGGCTGAATCTTCGGTTCATCGTGACTCTCCTGGGAAAACCCCGGCCTTACCAGGGAACAATCTGGCCTTTGGTATCCAGAAACTGACCGGTCATGGACAGGTCAAACCGGTCTATCTCGCGCGCCATGTCGGTCACCGCATCGGCAACCGGACGCAGCATCTTCTTCGGCAGACCTTTCATGAAATCTGTATCGGTCATGCCCGGTGTGACCAGTCCGACGACGATACCGCGACTTTTCAGCTGAAATGCCAGATTGACCATCAGCATGTTCAGTGCCGACTTGCTCGATCGATACCAGTACAGACGGGCGGCGTCGACGCTGCCAATCGACCCCTGATTACTCGATACCGTGATCATCTTGCGCAGGCGGCTCGCCTCGACATGTTTGACGAAGGCCTCGCAGACCTTCATCGGACCGATCGCATTGACAGCCATGACCTCATTGAAAGTTGCATAGTTGAACCGGCCAAACAGCTGGTTTTCCATGCCGCCGCCGATGCCGGCATTGTTAAGCAGAATATCTATGGGCTGGTTCGCATAGCGTGCGGCGAGGGCGTCGATACCGGCATGATCGACCACATCCAGAGGCTCAATGATGAGGTTTTCATGTTGCGCCTTCAGCACCTGCAGCGCTTCAGCACTGGCCGGATTGCGACAGGTGGCGATCACCCGCCAGTCGCGCCCGGCGTAGCGTTTCGCGAACTCCAGTCCGATACCCCGGCTGGCGCCGGTGATGAGCACTGTCGTCTGCTGGTCAGCGGTTTTCGGCAGGGGCTCGCCTTCAGCTGCCGCCGCAATCCGTCCCACCAGCGTGCCCATCGCAGCCAACGCCGCGGTACTGCGGATCAGCTTGCGCCGGTCCATACCGCTAACCTCATCTCTGCTATCCATACATGTGCTCCTGCGAACCGGGCTCAGACGACTGCCTTGATCCCGTCGCGCTTGTCGGCATAGCTGGCCGGATCCACCAGCGGTATCGCATCCAGCACCCAGCCTTTCTGGCGACGACGCGCTGGACTCGGCACCGCATATGCAGCCCGCCCGCCATTAGCTGCAATGGCAAGCATATCGATCTTCCAGCCCATGGCTGCCCATTCCTTCTGCTTGGCCCGGTAGTCGAGGATCACCTGGTCAGACGGAACCATGAACTCCTTGGTGTTCTTGTCCGGCGTGACCATCGGATGCAGGTCCTCGATGATCGTCACATCCTGATTGGCAACATACTGGTTGCGCTCGATGACATAGGCATCGGTCTTTTCTTCCAGCGAGAAATTCCGTGCGCAGACCAGATAAAGGTACGTGGTCTTCTCGTCGATCGGCCGCTCATACAGGTACTGGTGGATAAAGAAATTCGGCCCCGGATGAATGAACGTCCACACGTGATTGGTACCGTGATATCCGGTCCCCGCCTCCAGCGAACCCTCGCCAGAACGGTATTTCTTCAGATCGCCCTGCAACGGTGGCGCCTGGAAGGTATGCCAGAAACCGCGACCCCACGGCGCGTGATCCTCGATGCGCATGTCGCCGATCTTGTACTCCTCTTCACGCTCACCGCTGAATCCATGGGTATCGTGTACATATTCGTTATGCGCCGGATCGATGCCGTTCTCGATCGAACGCTCGTAGTAACCATTGATGTGATAGTGCTGCAGAGTGGTCCGCCAGCCTTCCTGGCCCCACTCCTTCACTTCGAGGATCGGCGCCCGTTCCGCCTCGGGCAGATCACCGAGGAATGCAAAGATCAGCCCGTATCGCTCGTCGACCGGATACGCGTCAACGCGCGTGCGCCCGGGAATATTGGCCTTCGAGCCGAGCGACGGGATCTTCTGGCACTCACCTTCACCGTTGAACTGCCAGCCGTGATAGGGACACTGGATGCAGTCACCCTTGATCTTGCCGCCAGCCAGCGACCCGCCACGGTGGATACAGGTGTTGGCCAGGCAGCGAGCCTTGCCCTGTGAATCCCGGAACACCACAAAATCCTGACCGAGCGCGCGTACCTTGCGCGGCTGATCGGTGAGCTCTGCTGTGGTCGCCATGGGGTACCAGAAATTAATGTACATACAGACTTCCTCGAACTGGATGATTAAGGCCCGCCAGGCCGGCGCGGCAAGCCACGCCTTGTTGCCCGGAATATATGCGCTTCGCTGGCCATGGCCAAGCGGATTTGCGCTCAGCGACTGTTTGTGGTCCGCGCGACGATGCCAAGCAGGATAACAATGCATGGCAACAAGATCAGCGCCGCTGTGTAGAGCGGAACATTTACCCCGAGCACATCGAACAGCAGCCCGGTCAGCGGCGGTCCCAGCGCCCGGCCTGCCCAGCTGCCCGAGTTGTAGGTGCCGAGTACCAGACCGCGCTCGGACTCCCCTGCCTGCTGGGAGACGAGGCTGGTCACGGTCGTCATGTACAGCGCACTGCCGGCTGTCGTAAAGGTAATGCCAAAGACCATCATCGGCCAGACCGGTGCCTGGGTCATTACCAGCAGGCCAAAAATGTAGCAGACCAGCCCCGCAATCAGCAGCCTGCCCTCACCGAAAATCGGCACCAGGCGGCCGATGAGCAAACCCTGGATGATGGCAACGATGGTGCCAAGATAGGTAAAGGTCAGGCCGATCTGGCGCGGCCCCCACTCAAAACGTGCGCCAGCCCAGAACGGAAAGATCGATTCAAACAGCGCCATGGCCAGATAAGCCATGAAGCCGACCAATACGATCCTCGCCAGCAGCGGCCGGGCAAGCACCAGTCGCAACGCCGCAAAGCCGCCGGGACCCTTGTTGCCACCGGCCTTGGTGCGCTTTTCCGGCGGCAGACTCTCCTTGAGAAAGAACGTTGCGCCGATCAGCATGACGGCACTTATGAATACAGCGGCAAGCCCCGGCCAGAGCAGGGTCGCACTGGCCGCATCCCTGCCACCGAGCAGGCCACCGAGCATCGGACCGAGGATAAAGCCCATGCTCAGCGAACCGCCCACATAGCCCATCGATTTCGCCCGCTGTTCAGGCGGGGTCAGATCTGACACGTAGGCCATGGCAAGCGCGAGGCTGCCGCCCATCAATCCCGTCAGCAACCGGCCTGCACCGAGCATCCACAGGTTCGATGCGAATGCCAGGATCAGATAGCTGACCAGCCCGCCGGCGATACTGATCAGCAGCAGCGGCTTGCGCCCATAACGATCAGAAAACCGGCCCCAGATTGGCGTCGACAGCACCTGGCCAACGGCGTAAAGGCCGATAATCGTCGTTGCCACCGCCGATGAGGCGCCCAGCTTCATCGCTACGAAGGGAAAGCCCGGCAGGATCAACCCGAATCCCATCCCGGACAGGAGGATGGTAAGAAACAGAATCGGCATGAGGATCCCTGGATGGACGACATGGTCCCCCGCAGTAGCGCCTTCAGGCGCGATTCTTCTCGGCTGACTGAAAGGGATCGCGCCTGAAGGCTGCGGGGAATTACTTGGGTTTAGGCGGCGCCGGCTTCTGCTCGCGGGCGTAATTCTCAAGGCTTGAGAGACTCACATCGGACCACTTGTCAGGCGCCTTGAAATACGTGGGGTAATGCTTCTCCACATAGTCGAGCACCTTGCGGGAGTGGATCTCTTCGAGGCTTTCACCTGAACCCATAAAACAGGCGTACTGGCAATGCCCGGGCGCCTGCCCCATCAGCATCCACGGCAACCACGGCGTGACACGGTTCCAGACCCCGTGATAGGGCAGCTTCGTCATCTTCGGATTCTGTACATCGGCAAGATTGACATGATGTGCAAAGAACTCCGAGACGCGCACGAACTTGCCGCTCGACTCGCGTGGCCACTGATCGGGCTTGAGCGCATTCGGGTAAATCAGATGGATATGGATCTCCATATCCATCCGGCTGCCGCGCTGCTGCCAGGGCAGAATAAAGGGAACGCGCGGCGGCTTCTCGGCATTGAGATTGCCGAAAGTGGGCGGCAAGGGAAAATATTCCTCGATGAGGTAGTTGAAGGGATCGTTGGCGACATGCACCACGCGAACCCGCTCGTCGATGTACGGGTTGTACCACTCTTCAAGCACTTCACCGGACTTCAGGTCGGTATAGAGGCCGACTTCGCGCAGGATGCGCCGGATCGAACCATCCGGCATCTGCTCAAGCTTCACCGAGCCGAAGCCCTCAAAGCCGAACAGGTCATCGAGCTTGCGGTCCGGCCGCACCGATGACACATAACCCTTGAACCAGCCGTGCTTCTCCTTGCCGAAATCCAGATCGCCCTGCAGCCGGGCATAGACGTTCTGGTTGCCCTTGCCGCTACGCAGGTCGACATATGGACCTTCGAGCCCCTTGCCCATCGCAGTACCCAGCGCTGCCGGCGCATCGGCTCTCGCCAGACCGGTGGCGCCCAACGCCAGCGTCGCCGCGCCCGCGGCGCCGACGGTGGCAAAGGAAGTAACGAATTCGCGGCGGCTTGTCATGGGATACTCCTATTTCCGCCGCTTCTTGCCGACATGCCCGCCAACGGGCTCACCGTGCAGCAGGCGCACCTGCGGATCACTCGCGTAGTCCGGATTCTCGAAATCAGGCGGACCATGCGGATGGTTGTGGCCTTCCGAGTTTACCCACTGGTAGAGCGCCGGACGCTTGCGATAGAGGCTCGCCGCTGCGCGCAGCTTGTTCTCGTCCGGGTTCGTCCACGGATTGAAATGGAAATAGTTGAACAGCACCGAATCCGTGCGGCCGAAAGCGATAGTGCCGTACTTGCAGCGGAAGGAGCCGTGATTGATGTAAGGCGGGCGCCAGAAATAGCCACCGGTCGGCAGCTCACCGAACTGCATCATCCAGGACGTGCCCCAGATGTGATACGACTCTTCAGCACTGTCGTGATAGCTGATGTTGTCCTGCGCAAACTGCGGGGTCATGCAGTAGAGGAAACTGATCGCCTCGGTCAGCACATCGTAGTGCAGGACCTTGATCAGGCATCCTGAAGCCACGGAAGGCGACACGAGATTGCCGGGCGCCCAGGGACGGTCCTCGTAGCTGTTCGCTGAGGCAAAGGCTTCGGTCAGTGTCAGCCGGTGATGCTGGTCAGTCTCGGCGAAACTCGGCTCGCTGTCATTGAACATCAGCAGCACTTCGGCGCCCTGCGACACCTCGATGGCACCGATCGCCATACCAGCCGGAATGAATGCGTAATGC
>CAYJPG010000042.1:0-23158 GCA_964371995.1 uncultured Chromatiaceae bacterium
ACGACCATTGCCCCGGCCCCATAGCGCTGCAGCAGGGTACTTGCCTCCTGCAGGCTGGCCGGCAGGTAGTAATCCTCTAGGTTGAGTGCCATTGCATCAGACCTGATTCAGAATCAAGGGTAATAAATAACCCGGTTGCAGAGCATAGTCACGCACCGGCAAGCCCGGGTTCCCATTCTGGGCAAATCTGTTAGCCGCACGCGCAGCCGGATAGATCGCCGGGCAGGCACGTGTTATCAATCGGGGAAGGGAGAAGCAAGCATGTATCCTGCGCCATTCCGTTACCACCGGGCCGCTTCGATTGAGGCGGCCATCCGGCAGATATCCGAGCTTGGTGAGGGCGCCCGCGCCCTGGCAGGCGGCCAGAGCCTGCTGGTCTGGCTGAAAATGCGCTTTGGCGAGGTCAGCGACCTGGTGGACATCGGACGCATACCCGGCCTGGACACCATCACACAGGATGCTGCCGGCGTGCGCATCGGTGCGCTGGCTACCCATGCGCGCATCGCCCGCTCACCGCTGGCAAAGCTGCTGCCGATTGTTGGCGATTGCGCGAACGGCATCGCGGACAACCAGGTGCGCAGCCGCGGCACCATCGGCGGCTCGCTGGCCTCCGGTGATCCGAGCTGCGACTGGCCGGTGCTGCTGACCACGCTTGATGCCAAGCTGCACACCCAGGGTCCCGGTGGTGCCCGCGACCTGCCTGTGGATGGCTTCGTCGAAGATCTTTACGTCACGAAGCTAAAACCCGGTGAGCTGATCACCGGCATCAGCTTTGCGATGCCGGTCAAGGGCAGTGCCGGTGCCTACGTCGGCTTCAAGCGTTGCGCGCCGGCCTATCCGACCATTTCAGTCGGCGTGCAGCTCAGCCTCAAGGGTGAGCAATGTGAGGATGTGCGTATCGCGCTCGGTTCGGCGGGGTTGACCACGATTCATGCCCGCGCCGCTGAAGCCGAACTCAAGGGTAAAACGCTGACTCCGGCAACGCTCGCCCGGGCGGCAGACGCGGCGGTAGCAGCGAGCGATCCGGTGGATGACCAGCGCGGTCCCATCGCCTTCAAGCAGTCGATCATCAAGGTACTGGTCAAGCGCGGCATTGAGACCGCGAAGCGCCGGTGTCAAGGCGAAACAGTCGAGGTGAGCCATGAGTACTACTGAGACCATCGACCTGGTACCTATCGAGGTCACGGTAAACGGGCAGCTGTACAGACGCGAAGTGGAGCCTCGTCTCCTGCTGGTGCAGTTCCTGCGCGAAGAACTGCGTCTGACCGGCACCCATATTGGTTGCGACACGACCTATTGCGGTGCCTGTACGGTGCAACTTGATGGTGCGCCCATCAAGTCCTGCACGGTGCTGGCGGTACAGGCCGACGGCGGCGAGATTCTCAGTGTCGAGGGCCTGGAGAAAGACGGCGAGCTGCATGCGTTGCAGAAAGCCTTTTCAGAGCACCATGGCCTGCAGTGTGGCTATTGCACGCCTGGCATGATGATGTCTGCTCATGCGCTGCTTGCCGCCAATCCTGACCCGAGTGCCAAAGATATCCGCAAGGCGATCCAGGGCAACCTGTGCCGCTGCACCGGTTACCAGAATATTTTCAAGGCGATTGAAGCAGCCGCCACCGAGCTGCGGGGGGATGGCTAGATGGGTATCAAGTTTGACGGTGAGTTCACCGTGACGGCATCGCCGCAGGAGGTCTACGATCTTCTCGCCGATCCGCAGAAGTTTGCGCCATTGCTGCCCACCTATCGCAGTCTGGAAGTGAAGGATGAGCGCACCACCGACGTAACGGTTGAAGTCGGGGTCGGCAAAATCCGCGGCTCGGCCGTCGTCACGCTGGCCCTGGAAGGTGAGGAGGCGCCGCGTCGTGCCGCATACAGCGGCAAAGGCAAGGTCATGGGCAGCGCCTTTAACATGCTGACCTCCTTCGACCTCGAAGCGCTGGATGACGGCGGCACGCGCGTCAAATGGGCGGGCGATCTCAGCATGTTCGGCAAGCTGGTCGCACTGGCCGGCGGGCTGATCCGGCCGATCGCCAAGAAAGACATCCAGCGTCTGGTCGATGCCATTCAGGCGGCGCTGTCGCCTGGCCAGGCTGGCTGAGATGGCGAGCTGAGACCATGCAACGAGGGAGTGCTTCATGAGCTGGGTAGGGAAATCCTTGCGACGCAAGGAAGACGAGCGGCTGGTACGCGGGCAGGGGCTCTTCGCCGATGATGAACTCGGCGCCGGGATGTTGCATCTCTATATCCTCCGCTCGCCCTATGCCCATGCACGCATCCTCAGCATCGACACGGCGGCAGCGGAAGCGCTCCCCGGTGTGGTCTGCGTGCTGACCGGCAAGGATGTACTCGAACACTGCGATCCCTACATGCAGCTCGGCCCCGAGCCCTGCGACAAGATCCGCGATCTGCCGCTGGCCATCGACAAGGTCATCTTTCAGGGTGAGCCGGTGGCTGCCATTGCCGCGACCTCACCAGGAATCGCGATGGATGCCGGCCAGTTGATCGATGTTGATTACGAGATGCTGGATGCGGTGGTGGATCCGGAGGCGGCGCTCACCGACAAGATCATCCTGCACGAGGCAGCAGGAACCAACCGCACCTATCATGATGTTTACGAATACGGTGATGTGGACCAGGCTTTCCGGGATGCTGCTCATGTGGTGCGCATTCCACGCATGCATTTTCATCGCTACGCGAGCACGCCGCTCGAAGGCAGCGCCTGCGTGGCTGAGTGGACCCGTCAGGGCACGGTCGATTTTCTCTGTAACAACTCCTTTCCGGGTTTTGCCCAGCAGCTGCTGGCACCCGGCCTGCGGCTCAAGTCCGACCAGGTCCGTATCCGCACTCACGATATCGGCGGCAGCTTCGGTAACAAGATCTGGAACTACGTGTACATGGCGCTGGCGGCACTGGCGTCGAAGAAAGCCGGCGGCCGGCGCGTCAAGTGGGCGGAACTCCGCACGGAGAACCTGCTCGGCAGCGGGCACGGCAACGAACGGACCTTCCTCGATACTGAGGTTGCCCTCGACAAGGGTGGCGTGATCACCGCGGTCCGTTCCCGGCACATCGATGACTGCGGCGCCTACACGCGCTATGAGCCGCTGGGCTGTGTGATCTGGTCACAGGTACTGCCGGCCACCTGCAAGCTGCGCAATATGCGTATCGACTTTACGCAGACCGTGACCAACAAGTGTCCGGCGGTGCCGAACCGCGGTTACTCACGGATGCAGCATCTCTGGTTCATGGAACGTATCGTCGATATATGTGCCCATGAACTGCACATTCCGGCCGATGAAATGCGCCTGCGCAACTACATCACCGAATTCCCCTACGAGACGCCGAACGGCTGCGTGTATGACTCCGGCAACTATCCGGCGATGCTTGCCAAGGCCAAGCAGCTCGTCGACTGGGACAAGTGGAAGAAGATGCAGGTGGCCGCACGCGCTGAAGGCCGGCTGATTGGCATCGGTATCGGTACCACGCTGGATTCCGGTACCAATAATTTCGGTCAGGCGCAGATCATGAATCAGCATCTGCCGTTTTCGGGCAACGCGGAAGTCTGCACCATGCGGCTCGACTTCGATGGTGCGCTGGTGGTCTGCCTGGGTACCGGTCCGTCGGGCCAGGGGCACGAGACCGCGACTTCGCAGGTGGTCGCCGATGAACTCGGCATCGACCCCTCGATGGTTCAGGTGAGGTCCGGCTTCGACACGGCCTGGAATACCTTCGTCGGCCACTCGGGTACCTATGCCAGCCAGTTTGCCGTCACCGGCCTGTCGGCTGTTTACGGTGCCTGTCAGAAGCTGAAAGCCGAGATGCGCAAACTGGCCGCTTTCCTGCTTGAAGCGCCCGAAGACAAGCTCGCATTCGGCACCGGGGCGCAGGGTCCTGAAGTCCGTGTCCGCGGTACCGACAAGGCGATCGGTTACTGGCAGCTGAGTAACGTCATCAACAACAACAATGCGATGCTCGACGAGCGCATGGCCGATGTCACGCTCAACATCCGCCACGTTTACCGTCCGCCATTCCGTGTGCCGGACACGAAGCGCAAGTTCGGCAATCTCACCCTGACCTATGCCGCCCAGCTGCACATAGCAGTCATCGAGGTTAGCCGCGAGACCAGCCGCGCACAGATTCTCGCCTATGCAGCCGTGGATGATTGCGGCACCGTCATCAATCCGCAAATCGTCGCCGGCCAGGTGCACGGTGCGACCAGCCACGGCATCGGTGCTGCGCTGATGGAGAGCTTCAACTACGACGAAACCGGTAATCTGCTGACCAGCACCTTCAGCGACTACTGCCCGATCACCTCACTGAACATCCCGGATATCGTCTACGGCAGTATCCAGACGCCATCGCCATTCAGCTACAACGGCGCGAAGGGCATGGGTGAGGGCGGTGGCGCGCCACTGCACTCCATCTCCGCTGCGGTTCAGGATGCGCTGTATGAGGCCGGGGTGATCGTCACCGAGTCACACCATTCGCCGCCGGCGATTTTTGCGGCCATGCAGAAGCCGAATCGCGCGCAGGCGGTCAGCGTGGAGAAACGCTGACCGTATCCCCGGATCAGACATGCCGCCGAGGCCGGTATACTCCATGGCCTGAGGCATCTGTTTTGTCCTTTGCAGGCGGGCGCACGTGACGATTTTCCAGGCCGTTGCCATCCTGCTGGTTCTGGCCGGTCTGGCGAGTTACCTCAATTACCGCTTTCTGGGCCTGCCTTCCACGATCGGGCTCATGGTCATTGCGCTGGTCCTGTCGCTGACCACTGTGCTGCTCGGCAAGCTCGGTGTGCCTGGCGTGCGTCTGGCGGCAGATCTGGTCGGCTCCATCGACTTCAGCGAAACCCTGCTGCACGGCATGCTCGCCTTCCTGTTGTTTGCCGGTGCGCTGCACGTCAACTTCAATGACCTGCGCTCCCAGCTGTCGCCCGTTGCAGTTCTTTCGACAGTCGGGGTTGCGCTGGCCACGGCACTGATCGGTATTGCTTTCTGGGCCACTGCCGGAGCGCTCGGTGTAGAGATACCGTTTATTTACGGCTTGCTGTTTGGCGCGCTGATATCGCCCACCGATCCCGTCGCCGTGCTGGGTGTGCTGAAGAATGCCGGCGCAGTGAAATCGCTGGAAACAAAAATTGCCGGGGAGTCGCTGTTCAATGACGGCATTGGGGTGGTGGTGTTTCTGACCCTGCTCGATATTGCGACCGGCGTCGGTGACCCGGCCCCGGGAAGTGTCGCGGTATTCCTCCTGAAAGAAGCGCTGGGCGGCGCATTGCTGGGCGGTGTGGGCGGTTACGCGGCGTACAGGATGCTGCGTACGGTCGACAACTATCCGGTAGAGATACTGCTGACGCTGGCACTCGCAGCCGGTACCTACAGTCTGGGCGAGTACCTGCATGTTTCAGCGCCGATTGCGGTTGTCGTCGCCGGTCTGGTAACCGGCAACCATGGCCGCGCGTTCGGCATGTCGGAAAAGACCCGGAATCACCTGGATGCGTTCTGGGAACTGACTGATGAGTTCATGAATGCGGTCCTGTTCATCCTCATCGGCATCGAACTGCTGGTGATCAAAACCACACCGCAGAACCTGCTGATTGGCGTTGCTGCCGTGTTGATTGTGCTGGCTGCGCGGTTCGTCAGCGTCGCTGTGCCGGTGTCCCTGATGCGGTATTGGCGCGAATTCAGCCACGGTGCCATACCGATACTGACCTGGGCCGGGTTGCGCGGTGGCATATCCATCGGTCTGGCATTGTCCCTGCCGCTGTCACCACAGCGCGACCTCCTGATCGGTGCAACTTACATGGTGGTTGTTTTCTCGGTGCTGGTGCAGGGTATGACCCTCAACCGGGTGGTCGGCCATTACGGAAAAAAGACGGCCCGCTGAATGCAGGCCTGCAATTCAACCCGGACGCGCCGGGGCAACCGGCAGGATACCTAAACGGTTGCCGCCAACGCCCGACGTCGGGTCTCCGAGGGTGTTTCGCCAAAGCGCGCGCGATAGCACTTTGCAAACTTGCCGAGGTGATTGAAGCCGCAGGTCAGCGCGATGTCGGTCACGCTGCGCCCGCCGACGGCGCCGGCTACAAGCCCCTGGTGCGCCAGATCGAGGCGGTAGTCGCGCAGATACTCCATGGGCGTTGTTTGCCGGAAGCGCCGGAACCCCGCCTGCAGTGTTCTCTCGCTGACACCGGCAATCCCGGCGAGATCGCGCAGCGTGACGGGCTGGTCAGCATTGCTCCGGATGTACTGCTCGACATTGCGGATATAGCCCGGTGCCGGACCCGTACGCTCGGCATCAAGCGCTGCGCTGTGGTTGTGTGGCAGTTCCATCATCACCAGGCTGATCAGCGTTCGCTCCAGCTGGCGGCAAACCGTCGGACTGCTGACGATGCCAGTGGCACGCTGTTCAAACTCGCCGCACAGGAAGTGCAGAAAACGCCGCAGCCCCGGGGCATTGCCGGTGCCCGGATCAGAAGGCTGTTCAAAGTGCACGGGAGCCGGGAGCCGCTGTCCGGTGGTCTCTTCCAGCCAGCCATGCAGCAGTGTGGATGGTATGCGCAGCGTCAGATTTACTTCGCCGGCGACGAAACGCATCGTGGCCGGTCCGGTCGGATTCATGGCGCGGATGATCTGCGGGGTCAGTGGTCCCGTGAAACCGTCCTGACTGAGCGTACCGGCGCCATGCAGCAGGACGAGAAAAAGATAGGAGTCATCCGGGTGCGCTTCGATCTGTACCGCCGCACCGTAGTGCAGCGCGTGCATCGAGACCTGGCCAATGCTGGCGCTGCAGTGGCGGAAGGCAACCTGTGGCCGTCGTGCAGTGGGTATTACCGTGTGTGGCCACAGGAACCTGGACAGGTGATCACGGGCCGTGAGCAGGTCAGCGGTTTCCAGCACCAGCTGGCCCGCCAATGGCATGCCGGCCGGCGGCACTGGCCGCAAACTGCCAAAGGGCTCGTGTGTAATGTCGTCCATTCAGGCCTCAATGCAGCGCGGCTTTTGCCGGCCGATGCGGGGATACTAGCGCGGTGCGGGCTGGCGTGGCCCGCTCCGGTTGCTTCGGCCAATGCAGCTGCGCAAACCGTATAACGGGCTGACGGACCGCTTTGTTAATAATCGCGTTTCCCTGAAGCACAGCAGGACATATGACCATGGTCGATTCGGTATCCCAGCCGGACGCAGTCGCCGGGCCCGGTTCGCAGGCAAAGTCGGGCCGGGCGCTGGATCCGCTCGATCTGTTCGATATCCGTTCCGAGCTGACTGAAGACGAGCTACTGGTACAGGATACCGTCGCCCGCTTCGTCGATGACCAGGTGCTGCCAATCATTCGCGAATGCTTTGAGCAGCATCGTTTCCCGCAGGAACTGGTCAAGGAGATTGCGGCACTCGGCTTGCTGGGGAGCAGTATCGAGGGCTACGACTGTGCGGGGCTCAACAGCGTTGCCTACGGCCTGATCTGTCAGGAACTGGAGCGCGGCGACAGCGGCCTGCGCAGTTTCGTCTCGGTACAGAGCAGTCTGGTCATGTACCCGATTCACAGCTTCGGTTCGGAGGCGCAAAAGCAGCGCTGGCTGCCAGCGATGGCGCGCGGTGAGGCCATCGGCTGTTTCGGGCTTACCGAGGCGCACGGTGGTTCTGATCCTGCCAGCATGAAGACCCATGCCAAACGTCAGGGTGGCGACTGGGTACTGAATGGTTCCAAGATGTGGATCACCAACGGCACCATCGCTGATGTTGCAGTCGTGTGGGCCAATACCGACGAAGGCGTCAAGGGCTTTCTTGTCGAGCGGGGCATGGCGGGATTCGCTGCCCCCGAGATCGAAAACAAGATGTCGCTGCGGGCCTCCGTGACTGCCGCGCTGTTTTTCGACAACGTGCGGATTCCGGAGGCCAATGTGCTGCCCGGTGTGACCGGTCTGCGTGGTCCCCTGAGCTGTCTTACCCAGGCCCGCTACGGGATCAGCTGGGGCCCGATCGGTTGCGCCCAGGCTTGTCTGAAGGAGCTGCTGGCGTATACCGAGAGCCGGCGTTTGTTTGGCAGTCCGCTGTCGCACAAGCAGTTGATCCAGGTGCGTCTCGCCGATATGGCGCGGCGCATCAGCACGGCCCAGCTGCTGGCGCTGCGTCTGGGGCGGCTCAAGGATTCAGGGCGCATGCACCCTACCCAGGTATCGCTGGCCAAGTGGAACAACGTGCGGATGGCGCTTGATATCGCCCGGGACTGTCGCGACATGCTGGGCGGCGGCGGTATCAGTGCCGAGTATGTGCCGGTGCGCCATATGCTGAATCTTGAGAGCGTGATCACCTACGAGGGTACAGAATCGGTACACCAACTGGTGGTTGGCAAGGAACTCACCGGCGTCAGCGCTTTCTGAGCAGGCTTGTGTTTCAGCCGACCGGGCTCGACTATTGCCAAAGTCACCCGGGAGGCGACGCCGTGGAACTGCAGGAGACCAGGGATCCCCACATCATTGCTGGCTGGGCCGTTGCCGTGGCCCAGGCGCTTGATGCGCGCGGACTCGACAGCCGGGCGATCTTCACCAGCGCCGGCATCGACCTGGCAGCCGCACGCGTTCCAACTACCCGTTTTCCTGCAGCCGCCATGAGCCGCGTCTACGAGCTGGCAGACGCCGCAACCGATGATCCCTCTTTCGGACTGTCCATCGCCGAGTTCGTACACGCGACCTCACTGCACGCGCTGGGCTTCTCGCTGCTCGCAAGCAGTACGCTCGAATCCTTCTGCCGGCGCGTCGTGCGCTATTTCCGGCTGGTCAGTACCAATGCCGACTGCCAGATGGAGCGCACGGCCACCGAGTACCGTCTGGTCATGGCAGCCACCATCGACCGTCAGCAGTACTACCCGCAGGATGCCTGGATGGCCACGGCGGTGCGCTTCATGCGCGAGATCTACCGCCCGGACTTCGCACCCCTGTCGGTCTGTCTGTGCCGGCCGCGGCCACGGGAAAAAGTGCAGCGTTTCGAACAGTTCTTCGGTACCACGGTCGTCTTTGGCTGTCCGTCCAACAGCCTGATACTCGATCTCCGCGACATGAGCGTGGAGCTGCCCGCCGCCAATGCCGAGCTCGCCCGGCAGAACGATGCCGTGGTCATGGCTCTGCTGGCGCGCATGGACCGCGACGACATCATCGC
This sequence comes from uncultured Chromatiaceae bacterium, assembly GCA_964371995.1. Lineage (GTDB taxonomy): Bacteria > Pseudomonadota > Gammaproteobacteria > Steroidobacterales > SHZI01. The sequence goes on from CAYJPG010000042.1 coordinate 9,150, forward strand.
GCGCGTGCGCGCCCTGTTCATCGAGTTGCTGCCGTCTGGTGAATGCAGCAAGGAGAAGGTTGCGGCGCGCCTCAACATGAGCGACCGGTCACTGCAGAGCAAACTCGCGACGCGGAACACGAGTTACCGGAACCTGCTGAACGAGACCCGCCGGGAGCTGGCGCAGCTGTATATCCGCCAGGGGCTGCACTCGGTCAGTGAGGTGACCTATCTGCTGGGCTTTGCAGATGTCAGCAGCTTCTCCCGGGCATTCCGCAGCTGGGAGGGGCTTTCCCCCAGCGAATATCGGGACCAGTCCCTGGGCCGGCGACCGGGATTGGTCGTCGAGTAACCCTCGGCCGGGGCTGTTCCAGTAGGCCAGATCGCACGCCGGCCGGGGCTTCGTGGCTCACAGTCGGAGGTCCCGGGTCAGCCGATTTGAAAAAACCCGCCGGCCCGCATACACTTTGCGGCCCTCGCCGAGGGCTGCCCGGATTACCGGATCCAGCCGAAGGCATTTAGTTACAGGTGTCGAATGGGCACGTTTTCTGCCAAATCCCATGAGGTGCGGCGCGGCTGGTATGTGGTAGACGCCACAGGTCAGACGCTCGGTCGCCTCGCTTCTGCAGTGGCTTTCAGGCTGCGCGGCAAGCACAAACCCGAATTTACGCCGCATGTCGATACGGGCGATTACATCGTCATTATCAATGCCGCAAATATCCGCGTGACTGGTAACAAGCTGAAAGACAAGCTGTATCGCCACCACACCGGTTACGTCGGCAATATGAAGACGATTGCCCTCGGCAAGTTGATGCAGGAACATCCGGAGCGCGCCATTACCAAGGCCGTGAAGGGGATGCTGCCCAAGAACAGCCTCGGCGCGGCAATGCTCAAGAAACTGCGCGTGTTTCCCGGTTCCGAACATGAGCACGCAGCCCAGCAGCCGGAACTACTGAAGCTCTAACCCCTAAACCAGACCCAGCAGGCACCACCACAGATGGCTACTCAGTCCACCCAGTTTTATGGCACCGGCCGCCGCAAGGCTTCCACCGCACGGGTATACATTCGTCGTGGCAATGGCGAGATCACCATCAACTCCAGGCCCATCGATGTGTTTTTCGGTCGCAAGACCGCCCGCATGATCGTCCGGCAGCCGCTGGAGCTGACCAAGCTGGAAGACCAGTTTGACGTCAATGTGAATGTGGCCGGCGGCGGTATCACCGGCCAGGCCGGCGCAATTCGCCACGGCCTGACCCGCGCACTGATGGCTTACGACGAGAGCCTGCGCCCCCAGTTGCGCAAGGCCGGCTATGTGACCCGTGATGCCCGTGAGGTCGAGCGCAAGAAGGTCGGTCTGCGCAAAGCCCGTCGTGCACCGCAGTTCTCGAAGCGCTAGTTCTCGACCGGTCTATAATGCGTCCCGCCCACTGGGGGATCGTCCAGCGGTAGGACATCGGACTCTGACTCCGAGAACCTAGGTTCGAATCCTAGTCCCCCAGCCAGATATGAAACGGCCCGCATTCAGCGGGCCGTTTTTTTTGCATCTGGCAGCCGGCAATTCAGCGCCGGTCCATGCGCCTCACGCCACTGTCGTCAGCCAGGAGAATCACGTCGGCTGGCCGGTTGGCAAAAAGTCCGACGGTAACGATGCCGGCCACCTGGTTGAAGCGGGTTTCAAATTCCACCGGGTTACTGATCTGCAGGTTGCGTATATCGAGGATATGGTTGCCGTTGTCGGTAACAAAGCCTTCCCGCCAGACCGGCTGGCCGCGCACCTTGAGAAACTGCCGGGCGACATATGACCGGGCCATCGGAATCACTTCCACGGGCAACGGAAACTGGCCGAGGGTGGCAACCCACTTCGACTGGTCGATGATGCAGACGAATTTTCGCGAAGCGGCCGCCAGGACTTTTTCGCGGGTCAGGGCCCCGCCGCCGCCCTTGATCAGGTGGAAGTGCTTGTTGGCCTCATCCGCACCGTCCACATAGAGATCCGGATCGCCTACATCTTCCAGTTCTTTGACGGTCAGCCCTCTGGCGCGCAGGCGTGCTTCGGTTGATCTGGAGCTGGCGACAATAGCGGCGAGGTCATCGCGATACCGGATCAGTTCATCGATGAAGTAATTAACAGTGGACCCGGTGCCCACGCCGATCGTCATGCCGGGCTTGATGAACTCAAGGGCGGCCTGTGCGGCCTGTTGCTTTCTGGCGGCCTGTTCCATGTGCGTCTCCGCAACTGTTGCCGGCCGATTATAGGTATGCAGCGCGGGGAGGGGGTACAAAAAAAAGTGCCCGCCGAAGCGGGCACCGATTTCGCGCGTTATCTTCTTTCGAAGATCGGCCAGAAATCTTTTCAGATTTCTGGCCGGCGTTTAGCAACTAACGCTTTTTCTTGGCGGCCTTTTTCTTGGCCTTCTTCTTGGTCTTAGCAGCAACTTTTTTCTTGGAAGCTTTCTTCGTAGCCATAGTTTCAGTCTCCGTGTCGAGGTAGACGGGGCTGAGTATATACAAGAGTTTGCAGAATTCCAGCAACCGGGGTGATTTGGTTCTCATTCGGGTCAAGGGGCACTTCGCCGGTTGGAGACCCGCAGAGACAGTTTTTTACTCCTGTTGTGGTCTGGAACGGCAACTGAAACAGCCCGCATCAGTCACGACTGCTTCAAGTTGCACATCATGTTTCTGGTGAGGAACAGCGCTGATCTGCTGAAACGCATAAGCCAATCCGATGAAATGTGGCCGGCGAAAATTTGCGCGCAGCGCAAGAAAGGCCAGCGTCCTGTCGTAGTAACCACCGCCCATACCGAGCCGATAGCCGTTTGTATCGAAGCCAACGAGTGGCGCAAAAATTACATCCATCTCACGCGCGCTGCGCCACTCGTCAGCACTGCAGGCCGGTTCAGGAATGCCGAAGCGGTTGCCGAGCAGCTGGCTGTCGGGTGCAAAGGGTGCAAAGCGAAGTTCAGTTCCTGCCATTACCGGAAGAAAGACTTCACGCCCGCGCCGCCAGGCTGCGCTGATGACCGGGGTGCAGTCGAGTTCGCCGGATACCGGTAAATACAGGGCTAAACGCCGGCTGCGGGCCAGCACCGGCAAGCGCCAGACCCGGATTGCAACCCGCCGGGCTGCCCGCTGCATCTGATCTGAATTCAATGCCCGGCGCTGCGTCAGCAGGCGCTGACGGTACTGTGATTTGGAATGTGCCTTGCCGTTCGTCATGGATAAGGAAGGTGGCCCCTCCCGCCTGTGCCGGTGCGGCCTGCTGCTCACCGACCGGGAGCATCAGGTGGAATCAAACGCGGCAGAGAAGGCTTCCCGCACGGGGCGGTCATGCACAGACTACCGACAGCCAGCGATTCCGAAAGCACGATTAAGGGTCGAGAGACCAATCAAGCCGCTGTCGAACACCGCAGGAGGGACCGGCTCCATTATAGGCACGGACCCGAAAAAAAATGTGACGTGTCAGAGGTCGAGCTGACGTCCGGCCTGCAGCGTTCCCTCGATGCGCTCACGCATTGCCTGCAGCCTGAGCCTGGCATTGCCTTCAAGGGTTTCCCCGATGTTGCGCGAGCGCAGCAATTCATTGGCCATGTTCAGCGCTGCCATCACAGCAATCCGGTCGAGGCCGATCACCTTGCCGCTGTCGCGGATCTCGCGCATCTTGGCGTTCAGCAGTTCCGCCGAGTTCAACAGGGCAACGCGCTCACTGACGGGGCAGGAGATCTGATACTCCTTCTCCAGGATCTTGATGTTGACCTGGGTCGAGGCTTCCAGTGTCATGAACCATGCTCCATGGCCTTGAGTCGTCCGACCATCGCTTCAACCCGCGAACGGACCTGCTCGTTCTTCTGCAACAGTGTGGCGCGTTCGGCAATCAGCGTGTCCTGGCGCTGGCGCAGGGAGCGGTTTTCTTCCTTGAGCTGGTTGGTGGTCAATACCAGTTCATCAAGACGCCGTTCGAGGCGTTCGAGTTCACGGCTGAAGGTCTTTTCAAGGGTGTTGCTCATGGAACTCAATATAGTGTCAGCCTGCTGTGGCGGTCAAATACCGGCTGGCCAGTTCCGGATACCGGGCCTGATGCTACGATAGGCAGGCCGCCCGAAGTTGTTAAAAGTCCCGACTGTCGTTCAGTTTGTTTCGCTGTTTCAATACCACTGATTTAAGCCCTGGTTTAGCCATGACGGCCAGCAATTCCTTGTCCTTCGATGTCATAGACGACGCCCTGCGACGCGCCGGGGCTGTCACGGAACCGGCTGAGGCCCATGGCAGCCTGTGCGGGCTTGCCTGTGTACTGGGTGCCGACGCGCAGTCGTCGTGGATGGCGGATACCCTGGCAATGGCCGAGGAGCCGGCTTTGCCGGACGAAGACATCGGTGAGGGTTCTGCCGGCGTCGAAGAAGCGGCGGCGTTGCTCGGCGTGCTGGCGGCCGCGAGTACCAAAGCGCTGGAGGCCGGCGACATGAGTTTCCAGCCACTGCTGCCCCCGGACGACGAGCCGCTTGAGCAGCGTACGGCAGCGCTCGCTGCCTGGTGTCAGGGTTTTAACTATGGTCTGGCGCTGGCGGTGCGTTTCGGGGATGCCGATGAGGCCGTTCAGCATGACGCCATTGCCGAGATTGTGCGGGATTTTGCGGAGCTGGCGCAGCTTGGCTATACGGAAGACGAGATCGAGGGCGAGGGAGAGGTTGCCTGGGTGGAGCTGGTTGAATATGTCCGCGTGAGCGTGCAGCTGGTCTTTGAAGAGATGGCGGGCGTCCGGCAGCGTATAGCCGCTGCTGTTCGCCACTGAAGATCGGACAATGAATCCCGGGGAATTCAGCCGCCGTCGCCGGCAACTGATGCGCATGATGGGCAAGGGAAGTGTTGCCATCCTGCCTGCTGCCCAGCCGCGCATGCGTAACCGCGATGTTCAGTATCCGTACCGGCAGGACAGCGACTTCTATTATCTGACCGCCTTCAGTGAGCCTGAGGCGGTGGCGGTTCTGGCGCCGGGGCGGGCCGGCGGCGAGTATCTGTTGTTCTGCCGTGACCGCGATCCGCAGCGCGAGACCTGGGACGGGACCCGTGCCGGTCCCGCCAATGCGGTCAGGCAGTTTGGAGCGGATGCAGCTTTGTCCATCGGCAAGGTGGACGACATCCTGCTGAAGATCATCGCCGGCAGTGAGCGTGTTTATTACACGATGGGCGCACACCCTGAGTTCGATCAGCGCCTGACGGGCTGGCTGTCCGCGCTCAGCTCGCACGGCAGCGCGGCTGCGACGCATACGCCGGATCAGTTCATTGCCATCGACCATTTTCTGCACGATCTGCGGCTCTACAAGAGCCGGGAAGAGCTTTTGGCGATGAGGCGGGCGGGGCGCATCGCCGTTCAGGCGCACCGCCGCGCAATGAGCGTCTGTCGGCCCGGCCTGTACGAGTATCAGGTCGAAGCGGAATACATGCATGAATTCCACAGCCACGGCGGGCGGCCATCCTATCTGCCGATCGTCGGTTCCGGGCCCAACAGCTGCATCCTCCATTACCATGCGAACAACCGGAAGCTGGAGGACGGCGATCTGCTGCTGGTCGATGCCGGCTGCGAGTATGACTACTACGCGTCTGATGTAACTCGTACCTGGCCGGTCAACGGGCGGTTCACTTCCGAGCAGCGGGCGGTTTATCAGGTTGTGCTCGATGCGCATGAGGCGGCCATCGCAGAAGTCCGGCCGGGCAATCCCTGGAACCAGCCGCACGAAGCGGCTGTGCGGGTGGTGACGCGGGGACTGAAGGATCTGGGCCTGCTGGAAGGTAGTCTGGCCAATCTGCTCAAGACGCGTGCCTGTCAGCGGTTTTTCATGCACCGCACCGGACACTGGCTGGGCATGGATGTACACGATGTCGGCGACTACCGGATAGCGGAGGAGTGGCGTGTACTGGAGCCCGGCATGACGCTGACCGTCGAACCCGGCATCTACATTCCGGCTGGCAGTCGCGGTATCGGAAAGCAATGGTGGAACATCGGCGTACGGATCGAGGACGATGTACTCGTGACCAGAGACGGATGCGAAGTCATGACCCGTGATTTGCCGGTCGATCCGGATGCGATCGAAGCCATGATCGGCACGGCGGCCCGATGACGCGATGGAAGCCTTATGAAGGACTATAAAGTCTGGGTGCTGGCCTTGGCCCTGTTCCTGGTCGGCGGGGCATTGTTTGTCTACAAATGGCAGGGGCTCGGCTATCCGCTGCTGCCGGATGAACAGACGCGTATCTGGACCGTTGAGGCCACGCTGAAGTTCGATGCCGGTCCGGCACCGGTGCCGGCCAAGGTCACGCTGTACGTGCCCGCACTGACACCGGGCTTTGCCATTCTCGACGAGAATTTCGTCTCGCGCGGGTTTGGCTTCACCACCCGCTATGTAACGGGTGGCCGGCAGGTGCAATGGGCCGTCCGCCGGATCAAGGGTGAGCAGACGCTGTATTACCGGGCGACGATCTACAAGGATCCGCTGCAGGCTGAAAGCGATACCACACCGCCATTCCCAGCGCCGCCCCGGTTGCGTGAGCCGGAAACCATTGCCCTGCAACAGTTGCTGGGGCAGATACAAAGCCAGTCGGCGGACCCGGCCTCTTTTACTGTCGAGCTGCTCAAGCGGCTGGCGAATCCCGGCACGGACCAGAATGTCCTGATGCTGCTCGGATCCCGGACCGGGATCACTGCGCGGGCGGTCACCGCGATCACCGTACTGGCGGCGGCGCAGATTCCTGCCCGGCTGCTACGCGGTGTCTACCTGGTCGACCGGGAACAGCAGGCGCGCGTGTTGCCCTGGCTGGAAGTGCACGACGGCGAACGATGGATCTACTTCGATCCGGCTACCGGTGCCCAGGGACTGCCGGACAATTTCCTGATCTGGTGGCGCGGTTCGGCACCGCTGTATACGCGAGACGGTGGCGGCAAGACGGAAGTGCAGTTTTCCGTCCAGCGCAACGAGGTCGACCCGGTGCTGATTGCCGAGCGCAGGGCCAATGCCTGGCAGTCGCGGATTGCAGATTTCTCGATGTTCTCTCTGCCTATCCAGACGCAGGCGGTCTATGGCGTGCTGCTGATGATTCCGCTCGGTGCGCTGCTCGTGGTGTTTCTGCGCAACATCGTCGGCGTCACGACCTTCGGCACCTTCATGCCGGTGCTTGTTGCGCTGGCCTTTCGCGAGACTGAAGTCGTGGCGGGCGTGATCCTGTTTTCACTGGTCGTTGCTCTGGGCCTCCTGTTCCGCTTCTTCATGGAGCATCTGCGCCTGTTGCTGGTACCGCGTCTGGCTTCTGTGCTGATCATCGTGGTGTTGCTGATGGCGCTGATCAGTATCGTCGGCCACCAGCTCGGCCTGGACATGGGCCTGTCGGTCGGACTGTTCCCGATGGTCATCCTCACCATGACCATCGAACGCATGTCCATCGTCTGGGAAGAGCGTGGTCCCACCGAGGCGATCCAGCAGGGCGTCGGCAGCCTGTTTGTTGCCGCACTGTGCTTCAGCGTGATGGATATCGGTTTTTTCAAGCATCTGTTCTTCGTGTTCCCCGAGCTGTTGCTCTGGCTGCTGGCCATTACCTTGCTGCTCGGCCGTTACAGCGGCTACCGGCTGTTCGAACTCGTGCGCTTCAAGTCATTTGCGGACCGGGCGCCCTGATGTTTGGCCTGGCAAAACGGCTGTCGGCCGGCGGGGTGCTCGGCATCAACGCGCGCAACTGCCAGTACATACTGCGGCATAACCCGCGTCATCTGTATCCACTGGTCGACGACAAGCTGGCCACCAAGCGCCTGGCAATCGCAGCGGGCCTGCCAGTGCCGGAGCTGTATGGCGTCATCACCAGTCACCACGATGTGCGGCAATTGCCGAAACTGGTAGCCGGGCACCGTGATTTCGTCATCAAGCCGGCCCATGGTTCGGGAGGCGACGGGATTCTTGTCGTCTCTGCCCGGGTCAGGGATGGTTCGGCATACCGGCTGGTCGACGGCACGATCATGGATGGCGACGATATCGGTCACCACCTGTCGAATATGCTCAGTGGCCAGTACAGCCTTGGCGGACACAGGGATATTGCGCTGATCGAGTACTGTGTGAAGTTCGATCCGATCTTCAGCGAGTGTGCGTATCGCGGTATCCCGGATATCCGCGTCATCGTGTTCCGCGGCTATCCGGTGATGGCCATGCTGCGACTGCCGACGCGCAGATCGCATGGCAAGGCCAATCTGCACCAGGGTGCGGTGGGTGCCGGACTGGATCTTGCAACCGGTGAAACCATTTGTGCCGTAATCGGTAATTCGGTGGTCACCGAACATCCCGATACCGGGGCGGTGATTGCCGGCCGGCAGATCCCCCGCTGGGAATATCTGCTGGATTTCGCCGCACGCTGTCATGAACTGACCGGACTCGGTTATCTTGGCGTGGACATCGTTCTCGACCGTGACCTGGGGCCGATGCTGCTGGAACTCAATGTCCGGCCGGGGCTTAACATCCAGATTGCAAACCGGTGCGGACTGCGCGACCGGCTCAGGGTGATCGAGGCCCGGCCCGCAGGCGTCAGTGTAAAAGAACGCGTAGCATTCTCCATGGGATCCCTGCTGCAGCCTGCAGCTGTGGCAATATAATCAAGGCAGGACGATGGCGCATCAAACCCCGCTCTATGCTGACCATGTTGCCAACGACGCCCGAATCGTCGAATTCGGCGGTTGGGACATGCCCCTGCAGTACGTATCTGCGCTCGCAGAGCATCACGCTGTGCGCCAGTCATGTGGCATCTTTGATGTCTCGCACATGACGGTGGTTGACCTTACCGGTCCGGACAGCACACGTTTTCTGATGCGGTTGCTGGCCAACGATCCCGGCAAGCTGCGCAGCCCGGGGCAGGGGCTTTACAGCTGCATGCTCAATGATGCAGGCGGTATCGTCGATGATTTGATCGTTTACCGGCTCGGTGACAACGCCTACCGCCTGATCATCAATGCCGCAACGCGCGTCCAGGATCTGGGGTGGATGGCCCGGGTTGCAGACCGCGATGACATCGTGATCCGGCACCGCGACGATCTGCTGATGATCGCCGTGCAGGGACCAAAGGCCCGTGAACTGACTGGCCCCCTGCTGGCAGAGGAATTACAGGCTCCGGCGCTCGCGCTGCGGTCCTTTGAGTGTGTGCGCCATGATCACGTGTTTGTGGCGCGCACCGGTTATACGGGTGAGGACGGCTTTGAGATCGTGCTGCCGGCAGAGGCCGGAGTGGCACTATGGCGAGCGCTGGCTGCTGCCGGTGCGGTTCGCTGTGGTCTCGGTGCGCGGGATACCTTGCGCCTGGAGGCGGCACTCAATCTCTATGGCCAGGACATGGATGCGGGAACTTCGCCACTGGTGTCCGGGCTCGGCTGGACGGTTGCTTTCGAGCCGGCCGACCGCCAGTTCCGTGGCCGCGCAGCACTGGAAAAGCAGAAGGCCGAGGGAGTCAGCGAGAAGCTCACCGGTCTGGTGCTGGAAGATCGCGGTATCATGCGCCACGGCCAGCGGGTGATATCCGCAGCCGGCGAAGGCAGTATCACCAGTGGTGGTTTTTCGCCGACGATGGAACGCTCGATTGCGCTGGCGCGGTTGCCGGTTGCTGCGACCGGTGCCTGTCAGGTTGATATCCGTGGTGTGCTGCGCAAGGCGCAGATCGTCAAACCGCCGTTCGTGCGCCTCGGGCGCATTCTGGTTGACGATGCCCCGGTTCAGAAATAGTTGCAGGGAATACAGACAGACATGACGCAGATACCGCAGCAGCTCAAATACACCGAGGATCATGAATGGGTCCGCGCCGAAGCCGATGGATCGGTCGTGATCGGTGTCACCGACCATGCCCAGCATCAGCTTGGCGAACTCGTTTATGTCGAGCTGCCGGATGCGGGGCGGACAGTGACACGCGGCGATGCGATGGCCGTGGTCGAATCCACCAAGGCAGCATCGGATGTCTATGCGCCGCTGGCCGGCGTCATCGTGCAGGGTAATCCGGCTCTGGCTGGCCAGCCAGAGCTGGTGAACACCGATCCCTACGGCGAAGGCTGGCTGGTACGGTTGCGTCCCGGTGATGCGGCAGATCTCGCTGCGCTGCTGGACAGCGCGGCCTACACACAGTTGCTGGCTGCCGAAGACTGAGACGGCCTGTAAACGACAGACAAAACGACAGACAGAATTACAGGAAGCGGCGTGCCATTCATTCCACATACCGACGACGACCTGGCCGTCATGTTGCAGACGATCGGTGTCGCTGATATCGATACCCTGTTCGACGAGATTCCTGCGGCGCTGCGGATTTCCGGCCTGCCGGGCGTACCGCCGGGCCTGTCGGAGGCTGCTGTTACGCGCCTGATGCGCAAGCGGGCGGCGCAGAATACCGACAGCCTCTGTTTTCTCGGTGCCGGTGCCTATGAGCACCATATTCCCGCGGCCGTCTGGGAACTCGCCACGCGCGGCGAGTTTTATTCTGCCTATACGCCCTATCAGGCCGAGGCCAGTCAGGGCACCTTGCAGCTCATCTATGAGTATCAGTCGATGCTGGCCGGACTGGTCGACCTCGATGTTTCCAATGCTTCCTTGTATGACGGTGCGACTGCCTTTGCCGAGGCCTGCCTGATGGCGGTGCGTGCCAGCCGCAACAATTCGCGGCGGGTCCTGGTGGTCCGTTACCTGCATCCGCTGTGGCGCAAGACGGCGGAGACCTTGCTCAAGGGGCAGACCGTCGAACTGGTTGAAATGCCGGCGGTCGACGGACATACCGATCCGGATGCGCTGACGAAGCTGGATGATCAGGATTTCGCGGCAGTGTGCCTGCCGTGGCCAAATTTCCTCGGCGGACTTGAGCCGGTCGATGCGCTGACCGACTGGGCGCACAGCCGCAACATGCTGGTGATCGGCATCTGTAATCCGGTTGCCCTCGGACTGCTCAAGCCGCCGGGCAAGTGGGGTGCGCGGGGTGCGGATATCGCCTGCGGTGAGGGACAGCCGCTCGGGATTCCGCTTGCCTCGGGTGGTCCCTATTTCGGTTTCATGGCCTGCCGGCAGGCCCTGGTGCGGCAGATGCCGGGCCGGATCGTTGGCCAGACCCTGGATATCGAAGGGCGGCGCGGCTTTACGTTGACACTGCAGGCGCGCGAGCAGCATATCCGGCGCTCGAAGGCGACCTCAAACATCTGTACGAACCAGGGCCTGATGGTGACGGCTGCCACGATCCACCTGTCCTTGCTTGGCAGCGAGGGTTTGCGGCGCGTAGCCGCGCAGTGTCACGCCAATACCCGCTCGCTGGTCGGCGCGCTGACCAGCCTTGATGGTGTGGAGTTGCGCTTTGCGCCGTACTTCCACGAAGCGGTGCTGAAGCTGCCGCAGCCTGTTGCGCCGGTGCTGGCTGAACTCGCCGATGCCGCGATTCTCGGCGGTTATGACCTGGGCGCGGATTTTCCCGAGCTGGGTCAGGCGGTGCTGGTGTGCGCCACCGAACTGCGCACCGCGGAAGATATAGCGGCCTATCGTCAGGCACTGGCGGGCGCACTGGGCATGGCGGCAGCCGCATGAAGCGCGAAGAGCTGATTTTCGAACAGTCCCGGCCTGGCCGGCGTGCGCCCACACATGCGCCGGCGACTCTCGCCGCAATCGACGATCTGCCGGTATCCGTGCTGCGTCAGGAGCCGCCATTGCTGCCTGAAGTTTCGGAACTGCAGGTCGTGCGGCATTTCACCCGGCTGTCGCAGCTCAATTTTTCTATCGATACGCACTTCTATCCCCTGGGTTCCTGCACGATGAAGTACAACCCGCGGGCATCCAATACCCTGGCGATGCTGCCCGGCTTTCTCGCGCGGCATCCGCTTGAGCCCGACAGCCATGCCCAGGGCGTGCTTGAATCCCTGTTCGATTTGCAGGAATTGCTGAAGTCTGTGACCGGCATGAGCGGTGTATCGCTGACGCCGATGGCGGGCGCACAAGGCGAGTTTGCCGGCATCGCGATGATCCGCGCCTATCACCTGGCGCGCGGCGATACGGAGCGCACGCAGGTTATCGTTCCGGATGCCGCGCACGGTACCAATCCCGCCACTGCGACCATGTGCGGATGTGAAGCGATAGAAATTCCGACCGGGCCGGATGGTGATCTGGATATCGATGCCCTGCGCCAGGTGGTCGGACCGAAGACCGCTGCGATCATGCTGACCAATCCGTCCACGCTGGGTGTATTCGAGCGTCGTATCAGCGAGATTGCAGAAATCGTTCACGCAGCAGGCGGACTGCTTTACTACGATGGTGCGAACCTGAACGCGGTCCTCGGCCGTGCGTTGCCGGCAGGAATGGGCTTCGACGCCGTGCATATCAACCTGCACAAGACCTTTTCCACGCCGCACGGTGGTGGTGGACCTGGCTCGGGAGTCGTGGCGGTGAATCCGCGCCTGGAACCGTTTCTGCCCATCCCGATAGTCGGCAAGCGCGATGGCAGCTACGTGTGGCTGACAGAAGCAGATCGCCCGCAGAGCATTGGCCGGCTGTCCGGCTTCATGGGCAATACGGGCATTCTGCTGCGCGCCTACATCTATATGCGCCTGCTGGGTGCGGAGGGCATGCGCCGCGTGTCGGGCTACGCGACACTGAATGCGAACTATCTGTGCAAACGGCTGGCATCCGCCGGCTTCACGATCGCCTATCCCCGGCGGCGGGCCAGTCACGAGTTCATCATCTCGCTCAAGGACGTTGCCCGCGACACCGGTGCCACGGCGATGGACTTTGCCAAGGCGCTGCTCGACCGCGGTTTCCATGCACCGACCACCTATTTTCCGCTGCTGGTTCCGGAGTGCCTGCTGATCGAGCCGACCGAAACGGAGGCCCGGCAGGAGCTTGATGCCTTCGTGCAGGCGCTCACCGAAATCCGTGACCTGGCTGGTCGCGATGTCGGTGAGCTGAAGCGCGCGCCGCAGACCACGCCGGTACGGCGACTCGATGATGTGCGCGCTGCCCGGCAGCTGGACCTGACGTGGCAGGGCAAGCCCAGAACCGTCAACTGATTCCACGCGCCGCAGGCGCAGCCCGGAGAGTGAAGATTTGTCAGCCCTGATCTGCGGTTCCATTGCCTACGACAACATCATGGTGTTTCAGGGGCGCTTCAAGGAACACATCCTTCCCGACCAGATTCATATCCTTAATGTGGCCTTTCTTGTGCCGGAGCTGCGCCGCGAGTTTGGCGGCTGTGCCGGCAACATCGCCTACAACCTGAAGTTGCTCGGCGACGAGCCGCTGATCATGGCGACGGTAGGCGGCGACTTCGGCAGCTATCGGGCCTGGCTGGATCGTCACGGGATCGACTGCCGGTACATCCGCGAGTTGCCGGACACGCTGTGTGCGCAGGCGTATATCACCACCGATCTCGACGACAACCAGATCACGGCCTTCCACCCCGGTGCGATGAACCATGCGCACCTCAACCAGGTGCCCTCCGGCGCCGGATTGAAGCTCGGCATGATTTCCCCGGACGGACGCGACGGCATGCTGGAGCATGCGGAGCAGTTTCATGCTGCCGGCGTGCCCTTTATCTTTGACCCGGGGCAGGGGCTGCCGATGTTTGGCGGCGACGAGTTGCGCCGTTTCATCGAACTGGCAAGCTGGGTGGCAGTCAACGACTATGAGTCCAGGCTGCTCAGCGAACGGACGGGCTGGAATGAGGCGGAACTCGCCCGCCACGTCGATGCGCTCATCGTGACGCGTGGTGCGCAGGGTTCGATGATCTGGTCAAAAGGCGAGAGCATTGCGATTCCGTCCGTCAAGCCGCCTGCCTTGCTGGACCCGACTGGTTGCGGCGACGCCTACCGCGCCGGACTGCTGTTCGGCCTGTCGCGTGGTTTGCCTTGGGCTGAGACAGGGCGCCTGGCCGCCTTGCTCGGCTCCATCAAGATCGCCCATCGCGGCACACAGAACCATCAGTTCAGCCCGACATCACTGGCGCAGGAGTTTCGTGCGGCGTTCGGGCATGCGCTCAGCATCTAGGCTATTCGCGTTGAT
>CAYJPG010000043.1:0-22896 GCA_964371995.1 uncultured Chromatiaceae bacterium
GCATACGCGTGAGGTGCTGCGCGAGGCGGGCTTTGGCGAGGGTGAGATCCTGGATCTGCTCAGCCGCAAGATCGCTGCAGGTCCGGCCTGAAAAAGAGTTCCGGAACGGAGGGCGCAGCGGCAGCCGGGCTTCTGCCCGATACCAGCCACAAGGCCGGGTGGGCGGTGCTGTTGATGCTCGGCGCAACGCTGTGCTTTGCTGCGCTCGACGCGACGTCGAAACACCTGTCGCGGACCTACCCCATACCGATGCTGGTATGGGGCCGCTACAGCTTCCACTGCCTGATGATGCTGATTCTGGTTGCGCCTTCGATGCGCACGCGCCTGATCGCCACGAAGCGGCCGCTTGCGCAGGTCATCCGTGCGCTGATGCTGGTCGGCACCACCGGTTTTTCGATGGTTGGCTTTTCCATGATGCCGCTGGCTGAAAGTACGGCCATCGTTTTCGTCACGCCGCTGGTCGTCGTGATGCTCTCGCACTGGCTGCTCAGGGAAACGATCGCCGGCATTCACGTGATCGCGGTGATTGCCGGCTTCATCGGCATCCTGCTGATTGCGCGGCCTGGTGGTGCGCTGACCATGCCCGGACTGGTCTGGATGCTGCTGGCGGCGGCCTGCTATTCGAGCTACCAGATCCTGACACGGCAGCTGTCGCCGGGTGAAAACACCCTCACCATGCTTTTCTATACGGCACTGGTTGGTACCGTGACGATGACGCTGGCGGCGCCGCTGTACTGGGGCGGGCCGATGCCGGACCTGATCGATGGGGCGCTGATTGCCTCGCTGGGGATCTACGGCGGCACGGGCCACCTGATGCTGACGCGGGCTTTCCGCTACGCGGCGGCCTCTTTTCTGTCGCCGTTTCTGTATGTCCAGCTGATCTGGGCAATGCTGCTCGGCTGGCTGCTCTTCGGGCATCTGCCGGATCTGCTGTCGCTGGTCGGCATGGCGGTCATCGTCGGCAGCAGTCTTTCGATCGCTTACTCGGAAAGACTGCGTCGGAAGATCCGTAGCCAAGAGCAACGAACTGGCTAAACAGGAACCCGCTTCGGCGGGTTTCCTGTTTACGGGCGTGTTCAGTCCTTGTAGTTCTCATAGAAGACGTAACTTGTAGAGTAGTCACTGACCTCGAAGTACACTTTTTTCTCGCCCGGATCCTTCCGCCAGTTAAAATTCTCGTCCACGACGCCGTACCCGTAGCGAAAGGAGCGGGCTTCATTACCAGAGGTGCCGATACCGGTACTCATCTTGTCAATGTCGATGAACCGCATCGCGAGCTTTTCACCGGCGTAGACATCAAGCACCCCGTCGGTGCCGGTCCAGTTCTGGATGCCACGGCCCAGCTTGTTTTGCTGCTCCTGTGTACAGCCCACCAAAGCCAATGTGGTGGCCAGTCCCAGCATCGCGATCAATCCCGGTCTGGTGTGATGTGAGTACTGCATGACATGACCTTCGTGTGTTCCAAATACCTCCGCAGGGTATGTCAGCGTATCCCTGAGTGCACCTGACTCGACCTCATATGATCCTGTGGCCGCCCCGCTGCAGGGCGTGTCCTATGCTTTGCAGGGCAAATACCTGCAACTGCAGCATCGCAATCGATGACCAGGCGTTTCCGCCAGAATCTCGGCCTGATCCTCGGCATCGCCGCCGGGGCTCTGGTGCTGCTCGTGTTGCTGCGGCCCGGTGAGGAGGCGCTGCATGCCCGCGGGCCCATGAACAGCGGCCACGATGACATCGCCTGTGAGCATTGCCATCTGCCCGCACCGGGTACCTTGCGCCAGCAACTGCAGGCCAATGCCCGGCATCTGCTTGGCCTGCGTGCCGCTGCTGCCGATTTCGGACTGCAGCAGGTCGGGAGCAGGGAGTGCCTGGCCTGTCATGATTTCCCGGAGGAACGTCATCCCGTGTTCCGGTTCTTTGAGCCCCGTTTCCAGAAGGCCCGCGATGCGCTGCATCCCGAGTCCTGCGTGTCCTGTCATCTGGAGCACCGGGGCGTGCGGGTCACGCTTGATTGCATCGACTATTGTCGGCACTGCCATGAGGACACGAAGCTGAAGAACGATCCGCTGGATGTCTCCCATGCCTCACTCATCAAGGCAGAAAAGTGGGACAGCTGTCTGGGCTGTCACGATTTCCACGGTAATCACCTGATGACGGTTCACAAGCAGCTGCGCGAGGCGATTCCACCAGCGCAGATCCTGGAGTATTTTCGCGGCAGCCCTTCACCATATTCGGCCGGGAAAAGATTCGCAGCCCGCCGGGAGCCCTTGCGATGACTCGCCCCTTGTTCATTCTGACTTCCCTGCTGCTCACTGCGCTGATCGTGTATCTGTTTGTGAGTGCACCCTCGCCGTTGCCGGAGCAGGCTGCAGTCAACACAAATATTCCCATCGAACGGGTATTCGCACTGGTTGAAGGTGAAAACGATGCCGCCCGCGCCCTGTGGACCCGTGAAATCGTGGGCGCCGGCAAGAAGGCTGGTCTCAGTTTCAGCGAGGACTGGCGCGAGGCCACAGAGGAGGCCGGGCCGCTGCCGGCGCTGTTCCTGCGGGAGACCGCGAAGAACCTCGAAAAGAATCCTGTGCGACTCAGCCTGTTTCTCGGTTCCGATGCGCCGATCAATTCCGCCAACCGCTTTGAGGGACTACAGCAGGAGGCGTTTGCCAGAATCCGCAGCACCGGCGACCCGCAGTTCCTTCAGATGCCGGACACGGCCTTGTATACCGCGATGTTTCCGGATGAAGCAGTAGCCGAAGCCTGCGTGACTTGCCACAACGAACACGAGGACAGCCCCAGGAACGACTGGAAGTTGCACGACGTCATGGGCGCAACGACCTGGGCCTATCCTGAGGCCCGGTTGACGGCGGAACAGATGATCGGCGTGCTGGCAGCGTTGCGTATTTCAATTCGAGGCGCATATCAGACCTACCTCGACAAGGTGGCAACGTTCGGTAACCCGCCGGAAATCGGGGCGCGCTGGCCGCGCGATGGCTACTACCTGCCGTCTGCCGATCTGTTCATGAGTGCGCTGAATGAAAGCAGCGCGGGCGCGAGCCTCGACGCCATGCTGGATGCAACAGCGTCTGCCGGCTCACCAGCGCCCTAGGCCCCGACAGACATGCCGTGGCTGGTGACAGGTACCCTGCTGATGGCCGCATTTGTGGCCCAGACGCTCTGGGGCTGGCGTTGGGAGTGGCTTGCCGGCCTGCAGGAGAACGAACTCTACAAGCAGCTTACGGGTCTGGCGCTCGTGATCTTCTTCATGATGCAGTGGCGCCTGTCTGTTGCGCGCATGGGCGGCACCATCCGGGCTGCGCGATTGCTCACCCTGCACAGGGGTTTCGGCGCGCTGGCGCCGCTACTTCTGTACCTGCACGCGATCAGTTTCGGATATGCCTACATCAGGGTGATGAGCATTAGCTTTCTCGGACTCGTGGCGCTGGGGCTTTTGCAGCAGCCGCTCGCGCGGCTGAACAACAGCCGGCTGAACACCGCCTGGCTGGTGGTGCACGTGACGCTGGCTACAGTGCTGCCGTTTCTTATCGGCTATCACGCCTTTAACGCTTTTTATTACGAGTAGCAGGCGGCATATACTCGCCAGACGATATCCGGGTTTGGTTTGACGGAGGAGCAGCCGGTGACGATTGACCACCCTCAGAGCGATACGCCGCGCGGCCTGCCCTTTGTGGCTCCGTGCCGCCAACTCGATCCACAGGCACCGTTTCGCTGGCTGCGGCTGGGCTGGAGGGATCTCATTCGCGCCTGGCGCCCGACCCTGAGCTACGGCACTACGGTTGTGTTGATCAGTTATCTGGTCACCTGGCTGGCTTTCCGGCTGGGCAGTTACGTGCTGGTGTTTGCTGCCCTTACCGGCTTCGTGTTTCTTGCGCCGATCGTGGCGATCGGTCTCTACGAGGTCAGCCGCCAGGTCGCGGCCGGCCAGACGCCAATGATGGTGGTCTCGCTGCGGGGCATACGCCGCGTATTCAGCAACGCCATGGTCTTCGGGCTGGCACTGCTGGTGGTCTTCCTGGTCTGGGCGCGCTCGGTATCGTTAATCAGTATTTTCCTGCCGATGGAGAATGAGCCCGCAATCGCCGAGATGTGGCCCTATCTGCTGGCCGGAATAATGGTCGGTGCGGTTTTTGCCGGCATTACTTTCGCAGTGAGTGCATTCTCGCTGCCGATGATCGACGACCGTGAGACCGATGCGGTGACCGCCGTGGTCACCAGCGTCAATGCCGTGCTGCGCAACAAGCGCGCGATGCTCAACTGGGCCGCTGTCATCATCACATCCGTGCTGATCGGCTTTGCCACGGCCTTCATCCTGTTCGTGATCATGATTCCTCTGCTGGCCTATGCGACCTGGCACGGCTACCTGGAAACCATCGACGCGAGTCCATGGCCGAAGGCGGAGTAGGCGGCGTATGAACCGGGTCAACCGTCACAGGAGGCGTCATGAAACTCATCGGCATGCTCGACTCGCCGTACGTGCGGCGAGTCGCCATTTCGCTCCAGTTGCTCGGCATACGCTTTGAGCACCAGTCGCTTTCCGTGTTCCGTACTTTTGCAGAGTTTCAGCAGATCAATCCTGTGGTAAAGGCACCGACGCTGGTGTGCGATGATGGCGAAGTGCTGATGGATTCAACACTCATGCTGGAGTACGCGGAGGCACTTGCCCGTCCGCGTACGCTGATGCCATTGGATCCGGGCGAACTTCAGCATGAGCTGCGTTTGATCGGCCTGGCTCTGGCAGCAACAGAGAAGAGCGTTCAGATCGTCTATGAGCGTGGGCTGCGCCCGCCAGAGAAACTGCACGAGCCGTGGGTCAACCGGGTTACCGGTCAGTTGCTCGCCGCATACGGTGAGCTGGAACGGGAACTCGCCAGCAGACCGCTTGCGATCAGCAGTTCAGGTATCCGCCAGGCAGGGATCACCATTGGAGTGGCCTGGCACTTCAGCCAGCAAATGATCCCGGAAGTGGTACCGGCCAGTGACTTTCCTCATCTGGTCGCTGTTTCGGCGGCAGCTGAGGCGCTGTCTGAATTCAGGGCGGCACCACACGGTGACAGTACGTACCGAGGCGACCACCAGGCCTTCGTATAAGGACTCGCGCTGTACGCTAACGGTCGTCTGACTTGTCGGCCTCCGGCGGCGGTCTGCGATCGTCATCCAGCAGGATGCGCCAGGCCGGCGTTTCCAGGTCATCGAACTGGCCGCTGCGCACGGCCCAGAAAAAGGCCGCCACGGCTGCCAGCAGCAGCACCAGACCAAGCGGAATCAGGATAAAGATGATACTCACAGGCGGGCTTCGCTCAGCGCGTGATCCGGCGCCGTTGCCTGGACCGGTTGCCGCGCACGCCCGAGGCGTAGCGCGTTAAAGGTCACCAGCAGCGAGCTGGCGGACATGCCGAGGGCGGCGAGCCAGGGTGGGAGCAACCCGCTGACGGCGAGTGGAACGGCGATTACGTTGTAGGCGACAGCCCACCACAGGTTTTGCCGCACGATACGCATCGTGCGTCGCGCGTGGGCCACGGCTGTCGGCAAGGCGCCGAGGCCCGGTCCCATCAGGATGCAGTCAGCCGCGTGCTGGGCGAGGGAGGTGCCCGTGCCGACAGCCACGGATACATCAGCACCAGCGAGCACCGGGGAATCGTTGATCCCGTCGCCGACCATGCCGACAATGTGTCCTGCCTGCTGCATCCCGCGCACGAGACCGAGTTTGCCCGCTGGCGCCAGGCGGGCATGCCAGGCATCGACGCCGAGCCGGTGTGCAGCAGCGCGGACCGGTCCGGGCTGGTCGCCGCTGGCGATTGAGAGCGCGATACCGGCGGCCCTGAGCGCGGCCAGTGCCGCGGGTGCCTCGGCCCGCACGCGCTCGGTGATTTCAAAACGCGCCATGAGCTGCGACGCGCTGCCCAGATAGACGGATTGCACTGTTGATTCCGGACTGTCATCACTGGCATTGATGTCAGCCAGTCCGAGGACAAAGGCGCGTGTGCCGATGCGCAGCCGTTCACCGCTTACGCAACCTTCCAGGCCCTGACCGGCTATCGCCGCGATCTCCGTAACTGGCAAAGCCGTGCCCGGTGGCGGGAAAGCCCGCGCCAGCGGATGCTCGGAACGTGACTCCAGCAAGGCTGCCAGCTCCAGCATCCGTTCCGGTTCATGGCCAGCGAAAGTCTCGATGTGCTGAATGCCAGCCGAGTGCTCTGTCAGCGTGCCGGTCTTGTCGAAGACCAGGTCGGTCACGCGGCTCAGCGTTTCCAGTGCGCCGGCCCGCCGCAGCAGTACGCCCTGGCGCGCCAGGGCGCTCATGCCGACGGTGAATGCGGCCGGTGTTGCCAGGGCAAGGGCACAGGGGCATGTCACGACCAGTACCGCGAGTACCACCTCGAAAGCGCGAGAGGCGTCAATCCACCACCAGGCTGTACCGGACGCGACCGCCAGCACGAGTACGCCGGTGACAAACCACACCGCGACGCGATCGGTGATCTCGACCAGGCGCGGCCGCTCCTCGCGGGCTACAGTGATGCGGCGGCCGATCTGCGCCAGCACGGTGCTGGTGCCCACGCGCTCCACACAGATCGTGGCAGCGCCGAACAGATTGATGCTGCCGGCGATGACCGGATCGCCGGCAGCCTTGCGTACCGGGCGGGATTCTCCGCTCAGCAGGGATTCGTCAACGCGCGCCGACTCGCATTCCAGCCGCCCGTCGACCGGGACCGACTGCCCCGGCGCCACCAGCACCAGATCACCGGGTTCGAGTTCCACGACGCCGACGATTTCCGGTCGGCCGCCACGCAGTCGCGTCGCTACCCGCGGCAGATGCCGCGCCAGGGCACCGGTGAGGCTTAGCGCTCGATGCCGTCCGGA
Source organism: uncultured Chromatiaceae bacterium (assembly GCA_964371995.1). Taxonomy (GTDB): domain Bacteria; phylum Pseudomonadota; class Gammaproteobacteria; order Steroidobacterales; genus SHZI01. The sequence continues at coordinate 6,877 of CAYJPG010000043.1, forward strand.
CATTTCCAGGAAGCGTGCGCAGGTCAGGAAGAACACGAACATGACGGCTGAATCGAAATGGATCGGGCCGCTGCCGCTGAAGGTATTCCAGGCACTGGCGATATAGGCGGCGGCGATTGCGAGACTCACCGGCACATCCATGCCAGGCCGGCCGAGGCGCAGGCCGCGCACAGCGCCGCTGAAGAATGGCGCACCGGCATAGAACACCACAGGCGTTGCGACCAGCAGGCTGATGAGACGCAGGAACTGGTGGATCGTCGGATCGGCATCATGCAAGGCGCCGCCATACAGTGCGACGGCAAAACCCATGACCTCTGACATGCCGAGCCCCGCGACGATGAGTCGGGGCAGGGCGGCGCGCCGTTCAAGTATCGCAGCGCGACCCGCCTCATCTTCGGTGTAAGGACAGGGGTCATAGCCCAGCACGGCGATACAGGCCAGCAGTTCGCTGAGGCGTGTCACCTGCGGATCCCAGCGCAATCGTGTGCGTGTGGTCAGTGGGTCCACGGCAATTTCGTATACGCCAGGCACAGCGGCCATGGCGCGTTCGATCAGCCATGAACAGGCGGCACAGCGCACGCCCTGCAACAGCAACTGGGCTTCACGACTGCCATCGCTGTGGGAGCTGACAAACTCCTTCTGGAGCGCTTCCCGGTCGTAGCTCACCCATCGTTGGGGGCCGGTATCGGCACCTGCTGGCGCGTTGGCAGCGGTGCGGAAGCGATAGAATTCCGTCAGCCCCTTGTCACGAATACGTGCGGCGATTTCCTGGCAGACGCTGCTGCACAAGGCGACAGACGCGCCGTCGATCTGCAGTTGATGCGTTGCCGGGCCGTGAATGGCGGTGCCGCAGTGAAAACAACTGAGCGCATCTGGCATATTCAGGGCCCGGCCTTCAGTTCCAGGATCTCCTGCCGGGGTTCAAGCACTCCGGTGAGGCGCCAGTTTCCCGCACCATCGCTGATCATTACATAGAGCCGCGTGTCGGCGCGCGGCATCGTGCCGGTGTAGAGATCGCCGCTGCGCTTCAGGATGACTTGCCGGTCCATCTGCTCCAGGGTGGGGTGTATCAATTCCAGTTTGAGGTTATCCGGCGCGGCGCCGCCGAGGCTGACAGTCACCGCCTGAGTGCTGCCCGCGGACTGTGCGTCGAACTGCAGCCGGGCGGCGACGCCCAGTTCTACAGCCCGCTTGTCACGCTGCTGATCCAGCTCGACCGCCATCGCGATCTGGCCGAAATCGTCCACTACCAGCGATGGCGGCGCCCCGGCGAGATACAGCGTGATGAAGCCCGCGATCACACTGCCGATCACTGGCGTGAGGATGAACCAAACCCAGAAATGTCGATACCACGGCTTTGCTGTCATTGCGGGGGGCCGAAAAAGCGTGCGTCGCGTTGCGCCTGCACCGTACCGTCAACTGCATCTTCCACGCGTATGTTCAGATCGGCCCTGCCTTGCGGTGCCGCGCTGCGCTCCACGCTGATCCGCGCTACTACGTCCAGCAGCGCGCCCGGGTCCAGATCGATTGCAGCCGGTGCGGTTTCGATTTGCGCGCCGGACAGTCCGGTTACGCTGACGCGCACGCTGCGTGGCTCGTCCTCCTTGTTGAGAATCTTCAGCTGGTAGACGTTTTCGATCTGTCCGTCAGGCAGTTCGCGGTACAGCGTGTTTCTGTCGCGTATCACATCAAGGCGCACGGCGGCGCGGTTGGCCAGCGTGATCACGAAGCCGGCGAACAGCAGCAACAGAATGGTGCCGTACAGGATGACCCGCGGCCGGAGGATATGCTGTGGCTTGCCCTGCACGGCATTCTGGGTGGTATAGCGGATCAGTCCGCGTGGGTAGCCGACCTTGTCCATCACCACATCGCAGGCATCGATACATGCAGCGCAGGTGATGCACTCGTATTGCAGGCCCTTGCGGATGTCGATGCCTGTCGGGCATGCCTGTACGCACATCCGGCAGTCGATGCAGTCGCCGAGTTTGCTCGCGGCAGCGCTGGTACCGCGTTGCCGCCCGCCGCGCGGTTCGCCGCGGGCGGGATCGTAGGAGACGATCAGCGTATCGCGGTCGAACATGGCGCTCTGGAAGCGCGCATAGGGGCACATGTAGATGCAGACCTGTTCGCGCAGTGCGCCGGCGTTGCCGTAGGTGGCCAGACTGTAGAAGCAGATCCAGAAGGTCTCCCAGCCGCCGAGATCCAGAGCCAGCAGCGAGGTGCCCAGTTCACGGATCGGCGTGAAGTAACCGACGAAGGTGAAACCGGTCCACGCCGCGAAGCTGATCCACAGAATCTGCTTGGCGCTCTTGCGCAGGATCTTTTCCGCCGACCATGGCGCCTTGTCGAGCTTGATGCGCTGGTTGAAGTTGCCCTCGGTGAGTCGTTCCATCCAGACGAATATCTCGGTCCAGACGGTTTGCGGACAGACGTAGCCGCACCAGACGCGGCCTGCCACCGTAGTGGCGAAGAACAGCAGCAGGGCGGCCATGATCAGCAGCCAGGACAGGAACACGAAATCCTGCGGCCACAGCGTCAGGCCCAGGATGTGAAACTGGCGCGCCGGCAGGTCAAACAGGATGGCCTGGCGTGTTCCCCAGCGGAGCCAGGGCCCAAGGTAGTAGATGCCGAGCAGTACGATGACCGCCGTGTTGCGCAGATTCGCAAAGAAGCCCTTGACCTCGCGCGCGTGAATCTTCGCGCGCCTCGCATACAGCGCCTCGACTTCGACCTCGTTGCTGCTCACGGTCAGTCATCCCCGTCCGGCGCAGAGCCGGGCGAGGTGCGAATCAGGTATATCGATACCGCACTCGAGAGTGCGGCGATCAGCCAGAAAAAAAAGAAAGCGATGCCGTAGGCCGTCATGCGTGAGGTTTCGATTTCGGCAGCAGAACCCTCGTGCAGCAGACCAGGATCGACAAAGGCGAAGAAGAGCATCGTGGCGAAGCTGGCGGCGAGGAGTGATGGCCAGAGCACGGCAGCCAGCACCTGGGCACGCGTGCTCCAGGGTCGTGGCGGCGGCGGATCAGCGGGCTGGTACTCCGGCTGTTCGGTCATGGCTGCGCGCCGCCGCTGTTGCCGAGGCTTAACACATAGGCAGCCAGTACACGGATGCGATCCGGCGTCAGATAGTCATGCTGGGCCGGCATCTGGTTGCTGCGGCCTTTCATGAGTACATCGCGGATATCGGCATCAGTCGATCCGTGCAACCAGTCACCGTCGGTGAGGTTCGGTGCGCCGAGTATCTGGTTGCCTTTCGCGTCGGCACCATGGCACCCGATGCAGAAGCTCAGGAATTTCTGCCGGCCAGCGGCCACATCGGGCAGAAGGCCTGCCGGATCGGTTGCAGCAGATGCTGGCAACGTCGGCAGTGCACGCAGCCAGGCGATGACTTCGGTCACGCCCTGTTCGCCGAGTGCCGGGCCGAGGGCGGGCATCATGCCGGTACGTCCGTTGGTGATGGTCTCGATGACAGTGTCGGGCGCATTGCCCCACAGCCAGGCGGAGTCGGTGAGGTTCGGGAAGCCCTTGGCGCCGCGGCCGTCGGAGCCGTGGCAGGTGGAGCAACGGTTGAGGAAGATATTGCGCCCGAGCCGCAGCGCATCCGGATTGGCTTCGAGTTCAGGCAGCGGCACTCCGGAAAAAGCAGCGAAGACATTGCCGAAGCGTTTTTCAGCAGCGGCCATCTCCGCCTCGTACTGGCTCTTCTGGCTCCAGCCGCCGATACCGGCGAAGTTGCCGAGACCGGGGTAGATCACGAGGTACACGATCATGAAGATGCCGGTGATCCAGAACAGCCACAGCCACCAGCGTGGCAGCGGGTTGTTGAGTTCCACAAGATCGCCGTCCCAGACATGGCCCGTGGTGCTCTTCTCCTCGGGCCGCTTCTCCTTGCGTTTGGTCGTCAGGGCCTGCAGCAGCCACAGACAGCCTGCCAGTGTGCCGAGCGTCAGCACCCATACCCAGGCATTCCAGAATCCGCTCATCTACGCTTGCTCCTCGCCAGTTCAGCGATGTCAGGACCGGTTTTCCGGATCCGGGGGTGGTTTGTCGTCCGGCTCCAGCGGCAATTGTGCCGCAGCGTCGAAAGTCGCCTTCTGTCTGCTGCTGTACGCCCAGAAGCAGATGCCGATGAACAGCAACAGCATCACGACGGTAAAGATGCCGCGCAGCAGGCCGGGATCCATGTCAGCGGCCCTTGACGGCTGTGCCGAGGCCCTGCAGGTAGGTGACCAGCGCATCCATCTCGGTCTTGCCCTCGACGAGGGCCGAAGCGCCAGCGATGTCCTCGTCCGTGTAGGGCACGCCGATGGTACGCAGCCGCTGCATTTTAATCGGCGTGAGGCTGGCATCCAGTGTGTTCTCGCTCAGCCAGGGAAAGCCCGGCATGTTCGATTCAGGCACCAGGTCGCGCGGGTTGTGCAGATGTGCGCGCTGCCACTGATCGGTATAGCGGCCGCCGACGCGCGCCAGATCAGGGCCGGTGCGCTTGGAGCCGAACTGGAACGGACGGTCGTACACAGCTTCACCGGCCAGTGAGTAGTGACCATAGCGTTCGGTCTCGGCGCGAAAGGGGCGGATCATCTGTGAGTGGCATCCATAGCAGCCCTCACGGACGTAGATGTCTCGTCCCTCGAGTTGCATGGCGGTGTAGGGCATGACGCCTGGCGTCGGCTCTACGGCCTCGCGTGACATTATCAAGGGCACGATCTCCGCCATGCCGCCGATGCTGATCGCCAGCGCAGTCAGGATACCCAGCAGGCCGGCGGATTTTTCAATCGTTTCATGTCGCATTTTTCGTGCGCTCCTCAGGCCGGATCCAGGACGGGCTGTACGACGCGTTGCTCGCTGGTGGCCACCGTCTTCCAGGTGTTCCAGGCCATGATCAGGGCGCCGCTGAGGAACATCACGCCACCCATCAGTCGTGCTGCATAGTATGGATAGGTGGCCTTCAGGCTTTCGATGAAGGTGAAGGTCAGGGTGCCGTCGCTGTTGACCGCGCGCCACATCAGTCCCTGCATCACGCCGGCAATCCACATCGAAGCCACGTACAGCACGATGCCGATGGTGGCGATCCAGAAATGCAGGTCGATGGCTTTGGTGCTGTACATGCCTGTACGGCCGTAGACGCGCGGGATCAGCGCGTACATGCAGCCGAAGGTGACCATGGCAACCCAGCCGAGCGCACCGGAATGCACGTGGCCGATTGTCCAGTCGGTATAGTGCGACAAGGCATTGACTGTCTTGATCGACATCATCGGCCCTTCAAAAGTCGACATGCCGTAGAAGGACAGCGAGACGATCAGGAACTTGAGGACCGGGTCGGTGCGCAGTTTGTCCCAGGCACCAGACAGCGTCATGATGCCGTTGATCATGCCGCCCCATGACGGCGCCAGCAGCACCAGTGAGAACACCATGCCTACCGACTGGGCCCAGTCGGGCAGGCTCGTGTAATGCAGATGGTGCGGTCCTGCCCACATGTAGGTGGCGATCAACGCCCAAAAGTGCACGACTGACAGTCGGTAGGAGTACACCGGGCGGCCAGCCTGTTTCGGTACGAAGTAATACATGATGCCGAGAAAGCCCGCCGTGAGGAAAAAGCCCACTGCATTGTGGCCATACCACCATTGCACCATCGCATCGACGATACCGGCATAGATCGGATATGACAGGCCCAGTGTCACCGGGATAGCGAGTGAGTTGACGACGTGCAGGATTGCGATGGTGATGATGTATGCGGCGAAGAACCAGTTCGCCACATAAATGTGCTTCACGCGTCGTTTGGCTAAGGTGCCGAAGAACACCACGCCGTAGGCGACCCAGATCACGGTGATCAGCACGTCGATGGGCCAGATCAGTTCGGCGTATTCCTTGCCCTGGGTCATGCCCAGCGGCAGGGTGATGATCGCCAGTACGATGACCAGGTTCCAGCCCCAGAAGGTAAATGCCGCCAGCCATCCGGCATACAGGCGTACGTGGCAGGTGCGCTGTACCACGTAGTAGGACGCGGCGAAGAGTGCCGAGCCGCCGAAGGCGAAGATCACCGCATTGGTATGCAGTGGTCTCAGCCGGCTGAAAGTGGTCCACGGCAAGTCGAAGTTCAGCTCCGGCCACATCAGCTGGGCGGCGATGACGACACCGACCAGCATGCCGACGACACCCCAGACCACCGTCATGATGGAGAATTGGCGGACGACGACGTCGTTGTAGCTTTGTGATTTGTCCATCAAGGCGCTCCGCGATGGAGTGTTGACCATGAATTTCTGCCGGCAATTCCTGATCTGTGTCATTGACAGGCAGGATTACACGCGCGGCAATTTACGGCCAATGTGCCTTGAAGGCAATGCGGGATTTACCTCATCGCCGCCGGGCGGGCGGAAAAAACCACCACGTTGCCACGACCAGTAAACCGACCAGCGTATAGCCGGCTGTAAATACCCACGGCGGCGCGTCGTAGAACAGGATCCGCTGCAGCCAGTGTTCGATGAAGCCACCCGTGTAGGTGGTGGCCCGGGCTTTGGTGCGCAGCCATATTTCCAGTGTGGTGAGCGGGCAGCTCAGGCCAAACCAGGATTCCGCGACGACGATGGCGATCGCGGCCAGATGCAGCAACCTGAACCACAGACCGTTGACCCAGTTCCAGCTGCGCAGGTTGCCGATGACGACCAGTACAAGGCCGCCGACTATGAACACAACGAGGATGAGATGCGCGGCAAGCACCAGATCTGCGAGTAAGGGGTAGGGCATGTCCTGCTTCGCCATGGGCTTCGTCTGTCATCTATACTCGATTATCGAGCCGCAAGAATACCCGGCGCACTGTGCGCTGCAGCAAGCACAAGAGGAGATACCATCATGGCCGTTGCCAAGATCACCGAACTGACGAGCAGCTCAAAGAAAAGCTTTGAGGATGCTATCGCGACCGGCATCAAGCGGGCGACAAAGACCCTGGAACATGTCTCCGGCGCCTGGATACAGGATCAGGAAGTTGTGATCGAAAAAGGCAGCATCGTCGAATACCGCGTGCGGATGCGCGTGACCTTCGTTCTCAAGTAGGCGCCATTTGCTGCAGGTGATGGTTGCCGGGGCAGGTCGGCTACTGGCTTGCCGTGTCGTCATGAGTGACACGCAATGAGTATCCGTCACCTTGATCAGTTGTTCGATCCGGCCTCGGTCGCCGTGATCGGAGCCTCGCAGCGCCCGGCCAGCGTCGGTGCTACCGTCTGGCGCAACCTCCATGCGGATGGCTTCAAGGGCCGGATTTTCGCGGTCAATCCGAAATACCGCGAGTTCGACGGCGTGCCGGTTTTTGCGCAGGCTGCCGATTTGCCGGAAGTTCCGGATCTTGCGGTGATCTGTACACCGCCCGCCGTGGTACCCGGGTTGATCGCCGGACTCGGTGAACTCGGTACGCGTGCCGCCATCGTGTTGAGCGCGGGACTCGATGCCATACAGAAACAGGCCATGCTGGATGCGGCACGCCCGTATCTGCTGCGTATTCTCGGCCCCAACTGCATAGGCATGTTGTCACCACACGCCGGGCTGAATGCGAGCTTCGCCCATATCGATGCCTTGCCGGGTGAGCTGGCCTTCATAACCCAGTCCGGCGCACTGATGACGGCCATGCTCGACTGGGCGCGTTCGCGTCGTATCGGTTTTTCCCATCTGGTATCGCTCGGTGAGCACGCCGATGTGGATTTCGGTGACATGCTCGACTACCTGTCGACCGATCCCGCCACACGGGCGATCCTGCTGTATATCGAGTCAGTTGAAGCCGCACGCAAGTTCATGTCGGCGGCACGAGGTGCCGCGCGTAACAAGCCGGTAATTGTCGTCAAGTCCGGACGTTCTGCGCAGGGCCAGCGCGCGGCGGCTTCGCATACCGGTGCGCTCGCAGGCTCGGATCTTGTTTACGATGCGGCCATCGCACGCGCCGGCATGTTGCGTGTCGATACCATGCAGCAGTTGTTTCTGGCTGCCGAAACCCTGGCGCGCTTTCGCGACAACGTCGGCGAACAGCTCGCGATCCTGACCAACGGAGGTGGCGCTGGCGTGATGGCTGCCGACTATGCCGCGCATGTGGGCGTGGACCTGTGCGAGCTCGATCCGGCGACGGTGGCCAGGCTTGACGCGCAGATGCCGGCCAACTGGTCGCGCAGCAACCCAGTCGACATCATCGGTGATGCGCCTGCGGAGCGCTACGTGCAGGCACTGGATGCGCTCAATGCTGATCCCGGTGCGGGAGCAGTGCTGTTCATGCATGCGCCGACCGCGATCGTGCCGAGTGCCGATATTGCGCGGGCGCTTGTGCCGCTGGCCAGCCAGTCACCGCCGCGCGTGATGGGCTGCTGGATGGGTGACGAGTCGGTTGCGGAAGCGCGAGCGATCTTCCGGGCAGCAGACATCGCAGGCTACGAAACACCGGAAGAGGCCGTCCGGGCTTTCTCCATGCTCACAAGCTACCGGCGAAATCAGGCCCAGCTGATCGAGGCTGCTCCGGCGCGACCGCCCGGTTTGCCCTCACCCGACCTCGATACCGTCAATGTGCTGGTTCAGAAGGCGCTGGGCAGCGGGCGTGCCATGCTCACAGAGCCCGAGGCAAAGGCAGTACTGGCGGCCTACGGTATTCCTGTCGCCGCGACACGCAGCGTAGCTGCCGATCCGGCCGAGGCGGCGCAAGCCGCCGGGTCGATCGGTTTTCCGGTCGCGCTGAAGATACTGAGCAAGGACATCTCGCATAAATCCGATGTGGGTGGTGTCGTGCTCGATCTTTCCAGTCCTGACGATGTGCAGCGCAGTGCCATCGCAATGCTCGAGCGGGTGCGTCGCCTGCAGCCCGCTGCCCACATCGATGGCTTCACAGTACAGGCGATGATCCGCCGCGCCCATGCCCAGGAGTTGATCGTCGGCGCGAGTATCGACAGCGTTTTTGGCCCCGTGATCCTGTTCGGTCAGGGAGGCACTGCTGTCGAGGTGCTGGCTGACCGGGCGATTGCGCTGCCGCCGCTCAACCTGCCACTGGCGCGCGCGCTGGTCGCGCGTACCCGTGTCGCCAGGCTGCTCAAGGGCTTTCGGGATGCTCCGCCAGCGGACATGAATGCCGTGTATTCCGTGCTGGTGGCCGTGTCCCGGTTACTGGCGGATCTCGCTGAGATTGCCGAGCTGGATATCAACCCGCTGATCGTCAATCACGAAGGCGTGATCGCCCTGGATGCCCGTATTCGCCTGAGCACGACGGCACCGGCCGGTGCGCTGAATTTCGCGATCCGACCCTATCCGGTGCATCTGATCGAGACGCTGGATTGGAAAGGGCGTGCGCTCACCTTGCGCCCGATCCGCCCTGAAGATGAAGAGCAGCACCTTGAGTTCCTGGCGCATCTCGATCCCGAGGATGTGCGCCAGAGGGTTTTCTACAGCAGGCGCAGCATTGAACGCAGTGAGCTGGCGCGGCTGACCCAGATCGATTACGCACGCGAAATGGCATTCATCGCTGTGACACCCGATCCCGACGGACGCGAACAGACCCTCGGTGTGGTGCGTGCCACTGCTGACCCGGACAACTGCGAGGCTGAATTCGGCATCATCGTGCGCTCCGAACTCAAGGGTGAGGGTCTCGGTGAGCTGCTGATGTACAAGCTGATCCGGACCTTGCGGGAGCAGGGCACCCGGGTGCTGGTCGCAAGCATGCTGCCGGAAAATACGCGCATGCTCGAACTGGCGCGCTCGCTGGGTTTCCATGCGGATCCGACGCGGAGTAAACCGGGTTTTTGCGCAATCCGGATGGAATTGTGACTTATTGCTGTCTGCTGTCTTCAGGCAGATAAATCCACGGGCGGCGCGTCCGGTCGCGTTCACGGTAGGCGAGTATTTCCGCATCGCGCTTCAGCGTGACGGCAATCGAGTCGAGCCCTTCGAGCAGCATCTCGCGGTCAGCGTCAGGGATTCTGAATGACCACGACTGGCCGTCCGGCGTGGCGACGGTGCATGTCGTCAGGTCCACAGTCAGCCGGAAATTCTCCGGGTCTGCTTCGACTTTCTGCGCCAGGGCTTCGACCACTGCGTTGTCGAGAATCACCGGCACGATGCCGTTGCGTACGCAGTTCCCCTGAAAGATCGAGCCAAAGCTCGGCGCGATGATGGCGCGGATGCCCCATTCGTGCAGGGCCCACACCGCATGTTCGCGGGATGAGCCGCAGCCGAAGTTTAGGCCTGAAAGCAGGATCTGCGCCTTGCGGTAAGGCTCGCGGTTGAGGATGAATTCGGGGTTTTCTGCGCGGCTGCCCGGGCTCTGATAGCGCCAGCCGGCAAAGAGGCCTTCCGACAGGCCCTTCTTTGATACGCGCTTCATCTCCCGACTGGGGATGATCGCGTCGGTATCGATATTGATACGCAACAGGGGTGCGGCGATGGCAGTGAGTCGCGTGAACTTCTCCATGGTGCCTCAGCCCCCCTTCAGCTTGCGTACATCGGCGAGCGAACCCGCAATCGCCGAGGCAACCACGGTCGCCGGGCTCGCCAGATGGGTGCGCGTGCGCGGGCCCTGGCGGTTCTCGAAATTGCGGTTGGTGCTGGAGACCACGCGCTCCTCGAGACCGAAGCTCTCGCCGCCGGCATAGAAGCACATCGAACAGCCGGACTCGCGCCACTCGAAACCGGCGTCGCGGAAGATCTTGTCGAGGCCTTCTGCCTCGGCAGCTATCTTGACCTGACTGGAACCGGGCACGCAGATCGCCTTCACGCCAGCGGCGACCTTGTGGCCGCGCAGAAGGCGGGCCGCTTCGCGCAGGTCGCTGATGCGGCTGTTGGTGCAGGAGCCGATAAATGCAGCGCTGATCGGCAGGCCTTCGAGGGAGGTACCGGGCACAAGTCCCATGTATTCGAGTGCGCGCTGCATGGACTGACGCCGGTTGTTGTCGGGCTCGGCAGTCGGGTCCGGCACCGCGTCGCCGATGCTGCCGCCATGCTGCGGGCTGGTGCCCCAGGTGATGTGCGGGCCGAGCGTGTTGCAGTCGATCTCGATCTCGCGGTCGAAAGGCGCATCCGGATCGCTGGCCAGCTTACGCCAGTGAGCGACTGCCTTGTCCCAGGTTTCAGGCCCTGGCGCAAAAGGCCGGCCACGCACATATTCGATGGTGCTTTCGTCGGGCGCCACAATACCGGTCCATGCGCCAAACTCGACAGCCATGTTGCAGAGGGTAAAGCGGGCCTCGATCGGCAGCGCGCGTATCGCAGCGCCAGCGAATTCGATCGCATAGCCGGTGCCGCCGGATGCTCCGAAGCGGCTGATGAGGTGCAGGATCAGGTCCTTCGCATAGACACCCTGCTGCAGTTGCCCCTCGAAACTGATGCGCATGTTGCGCGGCTTGCGCACGGCCAGCGTCTTGGTGGCCAGCGCATGCTCGGCTTCGGTAGAGCCGATGCCCCAGGCCAGCGCGCCCAGACCGCCGAGCGTGCAGGTGTGACTGTCCGGGCAGACCAGCGTCACGCCGGGCAGGGCGATGCCCTGTTCAGGCGACACCACATGCACGATGCCCTGGCGGTCGTCGCCCAGATCGAAGAGATGGATGCCCGCAGCGATGGCTGAAGCGCGGGTGCTGGTGATGAATTCGCGGCCGCCCGGCATGCGCGTGTCGTCGGTGCGCCCGGGCGTGGTGTCGACGATGTGGTCCATGGTGCAGAACACCTGCTCGGGGTGGCGCACTGCATGCCCTGCGGCTTCCAGGCCCTTGAGCGCTACGCTGCCGGTGCGCTCGTGCAGGAAGATGCGGTCGATGTAGAGCAGGGTGGCTCCGTCGCCCAGATCAGCGACCGTATGCCCTGCCCACAGTTTGTCGATGATGGTCTGGCCCATGCTTCCCGCACCTTGTCGGCGCTACCCGAAACCGGGCGCGATGATAGCAGCTCGGTTCCTGTGCAGGCGCACGGGACGGGCGAGCTATAATCCTCAGCTCCATATCCAGGCGAGTACCGACATGCTGTCCCATGTGGATGACAAGAATCAGCCCACCATGGTGGATGTGAGCGGCAAGGCCGTGACACGCCGCACTGCACATGCGCGGGGCCGGGTGCTTCTCCCGCCGGTCGTCCGTGCAGCCTTTGCGGGCGGCGATATCCAGACTCCCAAGGGGCCGGTATTCCAGACCGCGATCATCGCCGGCACGATGGGCGCCAAGCGTACCAGTGAGCTGATTCCCTTTTGCCATCCGATCGGGCTCGATTCCTGCCGTATCGAGATCACCCTGGACCAGGATGGCGATGTCATCATCGATTGCATGACGCGCGTTGAACACCGCACCGGAGTCGAGATGGAAGCGCTCACCGGTGCAAGCGTCGCCGCGCTCACCGTCTACGACATGTGCAAGGCGTTGTCGCATGAGATCGTGATCGCCGAGATCAGGCTCATCACCAAGACCGGCGGCAAGAGTGACTTTAGCGCCGCCGGATCATCCTGAACCGCATGCAGATTACCGCCAAGCCCCCACCCTTGCGCGGGCTGGTGCTGGCCGGTGGGCGCAGTGTGCGCATGGGCCGCGACAAGGCGGGGATCCTCATTGAAGGCGCCACACTGCTTGAGCGGACCGTCGCCCTGCTCGATGGTTGCGTGACCAGCGTGAGCGTGTCGGTGCGGGCCGATCAGGTTGATGACCAGCTGCGGAGACAATTCCCGCTGCTGCTGGATTCAGGCACCGGCCTGGGTCCGGTAAACGGACTGCGCGCCGCGCATCTGGGCGATCCGGCAGCAGCCTGGCTGGTGCTTGCCTGTGACATGCCCGGTCTCGACCGGCGGGTCATTGAGGCGTTGGTCGCCGCACGTGACCCGGCGCGCGCGGCAACGAGCTGGCGCAGTCCCGTGACCGGTCTGCCTGAGCCGTTGTGCGCGATCTGGGAACCCGCTACGCTGGCGCGCCTCGCCAGCCTCGTTGCCGCCGCCGGGCGTCCTGTCAGCCCGCGTGCCGTGCTGGCGGAGAGTGACACCCTGTTGCTGGATGCACCGTGGCCTGTCGCGCTGCTCAACCTGAATACGCCTGCTGAACTGGATCGATACCGGAAAGAGAGAGATGGCCACCAGTCGCAAGAAGAATCCGACGACACTTAAGCCGAGCCGCGAGGATGCGGAGGCCGCGGTGCGTACCTTGCTGGCCTGGGTCGGTGAGGATCCGGCCCGGCACGGCCTGCAGAAGACCCCGGCGCGTTTTCTCGGCGCATACGAAGACTGGTTTGCCGGCTACAAGGTCGACCCCTATGCGCTGCTCGGTACCTCATTTCACCAGGTCGAGCACTACGACCGCATCGTAGCCCTCACGCATATCGATTTTGAATCCCACTGCGAGCACCATGTGGCGCCGGTGATCGGTCGCGCACATGTGGCCTATCTGCCGGACCGACGGCTGGCCGGCATCAGCAAGCTGGTGCGGGTCGTGGAGGCCTTTACCCGGCGCATGATCGTGCAGGAAAAGCTCACCGCCGATATTGCCCGCTGCTTTCAGCAGGTGCTCGAGCCGCGCGGAGTGGCGGTGATCATCGAGGCGCAGCATCATTGCATGACCACGCGCGGTGTACACCGGGACAACGTGCGCATGACGACCAGCGAAATGCTGGGTGCGTTCAGGGACGACGATCGCATCCGTGCCGAATTCTTCGGTGCTATCGCGCGTCGTGAGCGTTGAGATAGCAGGCTTTGTCAATCAGCCTTTATCCATGAGCAGTGAACAGGCGACATGACCCTGGTTGTTATTAAAAGCGCAGCGGACGTCAAGGCTCTTGAAGGCCGTGAAATTGGCGTCTCTGACTGGATTCTGGTTGATCAGGACCGGATCAACCGCTTTGCGGATGCGACCGACGATCACCAGTGGATTCACGTGGACGTCGAGCGTGCCAAACGTGAATTTCCCATCGGTACCACCATCGCGCACGGTTATCTGCTGGTATCGCTGATGCCGCGATTGCTGGACAGCGTGGTCGTGTTTGAAGGGATCAAGCGCATCATCAATTACGGGGTCAACGAGATACGTTTCCGGAACATGGTGCCAGCCGGCAAGCGCGTACGCATGCGCACCACGCTGAAATCCGCACGTCAGCGTGCTGGCGGACTGCAGGTCATTCTCGACAACACGATCGAGATCGAGGGTGAAGTGAAACCGGCCTGTACGGCCGAGGTGCTCGTGCTGTATTTCTTCGAGGACTAGCCGTATCGCTTTCCCGCAGGAGCGGCCTCAGCCGCGATTGATGGCGAAAGAATCGCGCCCGAAGGCGCTCCTACCGTTCGCGGAGTGCTGCCAGCAGGCGTTCGTGGATCGCTGGTGATGAACTCACCAGTATCGGGCTGCTGCGTGCACTGAAATTCTCGAATATATCCAGCGGCTTCCCGTCCAGTGCGGATACCACGCCGCCGGCATTGGCAACGATATAGCCGAGCGCCCCCCAGTCGAGCAGGTCGCAGGACTGTGATACGAAACCATCCAGACGGCCCGTGAACAGGTCGTTGAGGTTTTCGAAATCGCGCTGTGGGTCATCGTCAGCCACGATGTCGAACGCGTTCCAGTCGCAGCGCAGTTTCTCCAGTTCGGCCGGCGCCTGGTAGCTGACGCAGACGCCGCTGCCGGAGCGGGTGGCCAGCGGCTGCATGTCGTTCAGCGTCCGGCAATCGCGTCCCCCGGTAAATGCGCCACAGCCGCGTATGGCGAGATTGAAACGCCCGCTGACGGGCAGGTAGCAGATGACTGCCATCAGTCGTGCGTCACGTGTGATCGACAGGATAATCTGCCAGCCGCTGCGCTGGTTCTGGTAAAGGTACGTGCCGTCGATCGGATCCAGCCAGACCATGGTTGCGGCAGCGGACGGAAAATAGCCGGTGTTGCGCGAGAATTCCTGCTCCTCACCGAAAAAGCCGGTATCGGGGAAGTGGGCGAGGGTGGTTATTTCAAAGAAAGTCTGCACCGCCTGGTCGGCGTCCGTGATGGCCTGCACCCAGGGATTCTGGCCGGCCTTTTGCGCGGGGCCAGCGATGTGCGGCTGTATGCGCCGGGCGTAATCACCGGCGGTGACAAGGACCGGGAGATAGGTTTCCACCATTTCCGTGATGGCAGGCATGTGCGCTCAGCCGGCGAGGCGGGCCTGCAAGGAGTCAAGGTAGTTGCGGATACGACGGGCGTTGACGCCCATATCGCCGCGCCCGACCCGCGACTTGGAGCGCACATCGACCCGGGCGCCGGAAGCCGTGGGCTGAATGCGGATCACGACGTCGTCCTTGAAACGCACCCAGCCGGTTTCTGCGGTCGCTTCGATGCGACCTTCCGCTTCGCTGGCGTCCACCAGTGTCCAGCCCTTGTCGGCGACGATCTCCTTCGCGTCGGCAAAGACCACGTCGGCAGGTTGATCGACAACCAGCGGCTGGATATCAGGGAACGCGCGGTGCTGCTCGGCTGCAGTTTCGGCACCGTCATACTCGCTGGGGTTCGCGGCGTCAGCTTGCCGGAGCGCTGCGATCTTGACGAAGGCCGGTGGGGTATCCGTATCTGTGCTGATGTCGTGAATCGCCGGTGCACCACGCGCCTGACTGATCACGAAGCCATTGTTTGCCGTAACAGCAAGTCCGGCCAGCAGGGCCAGCCAGGCGATCGGCCGGGATGTGGCACCGCGCAGCCCACCACTGCGGATCAGGCCGAGCCCGGCCGTAATCGCCGCGATCAGCAGCAGCAGGCTACCGAGCGCATAGGTTCCCATGCTGGCAAACGGTGAAAGAAATCCGGCGCGTGCACCAAAGCCCGAGGCAATGGCGAAAACGATGCCGATAGCAGCGGTCCAGATGCCGATCGCGGACAGACGGGAGCCTTTGCGCGGCGTGAGCTGCAGAGCGTCTTTCATGCGCGTCCCCCCTTGCGTGACGCCGACCATAACACAGGCCTGCAGGAGTGCCCATGCCGGTCAGGCTGCCGGGCGGCCGGCCGCGGGCGCGGTTACAATCCCCGTCCCGTTGCCGGGTCAAGTTTTCAATGGACGCAGGTTTTGGTGTTATGATCACGC
>CAYJPG010000044.1:0-22824 GCA_964371995.1 uncultured Chromatiaceae bacterium
CCGCATTACGGTAGCCCGCAACCGGTTTATCGAGGCGACCCGCGAGTACAACACCCTGGTCCGCTCCTTCCCGAGCAATCTGACTGCGATGCTGTTTGGTCACAAAGTGAAACCGGGTTTTACGGTCAGCAATGAGGCGGAGATCAGCAAGCCACCCGAAGTAAATTTTGACCGGAAAGACTGACGGTCAGCTGGCCATGACTGCGATGTCCGGTGGTCTGCGTGGTTTGGCCGCCCTGTTGCTGCTGGCAGCACAGTGCGTATCGGCGGCGGTATTGCCGGTACCCGTGCTTGGCGGTCGCGTCGTTGACGCCACCGGCACGCTGTCCGGGACGGAGCAATCCGCGCTGGAAGCGAAACTCGCAGAGCTCGAAGCGCGCAAGGGCAGCCAGATCGTCGTCCTGCTCGTGCCAACCACCCGGCCGGAAGCGATCGAGCAGTTTTCAATGCGCGTGGTCGAAGCATGGAAGCCGGGACGCAAAGGTGTCGATGACGGCGTGCTGCTGCTCGTGGCCACGGAAGACCGTGCGGTCCGCATCGAGGTTGGCTACGGTCTGGAAGGGGCGATTCCGGATGCTGCCGCCAACCGGATCATCGATGAGTTCATCCTGCCGTCCTTCCGGCAGGGCGATTTTGCCGGCGGTATCGCGGCGGGCGTCGATCGGCTGATCGGTCTCATCGACGGTGAAGCGCTGCCGGAACCGGCCCGGAGCGGAAGCCCGGCGGCCGGTTTTGACAACGTCCTGCCGGTCGCACTGTTCGTCAGCATCGTGGCGGGCGCAATCCTGCGTCGTGTGCTCGGCCAGCTGCCGGGGGCTGCGGTGACCGGTCTGCTGGTCAGCGCACTGACCTGGTTGCTGGTCGGTGCAATCGGTCTGGCGCTACTCATGGGGCTGATCGGTTTCATGCTTGGCCTTGCGCCGGCTGGCCGCGCCGGGCGCTGGGCGAGTCATCCGCGCGGTGGTTTCGGCGGCGGCAGTTTTGGCGGCGGCGGAGGTTTCAGTGGTGGTGGTGGTGGCGGATTCGGAGGCGGCGGCGCCTCGGGTCGCTGGTAGGCAATCGCTGATGTTGCGACGCTGGTTCAGTCATTTCACGACCACGCATTTCACGCTGCGGCGCTGCTTCCCGGCCGAAGTAATGAATGCCATCGACGCAGCGATCACCGCCTCGGAGCAGGCGCACCAGGCGGAAATCCGCTTTGCAGTCGAGACCGCATTGCCTCTGGGTCATTTGTGGCGGGGCGTCGGCTGCAAGGAACGCGCCCGGGAGATCTTCAGGCGGCTGGGCATGGCTGACACTGCAGCCCACAACGGGATACTTGTCTATGTGTTACTGGCTGAACGCGATATCGAGATCGTTGCCGACCACGGTTTTGACGGCAAGGTCGCTGAGCGGGCATGGGACGATATCTGCAGCTCGATTGCGGCCGCATTCCGCAACGCTGAGTATGGTCCCGGTTCAATACAGGCGATCGGGCGTCTGAGTGAACTGGCGGTCGTACATTTCCCGCCCGGCACAGATAACCGCAACGAACTGCCAAACCGCCCGGTAGTGCTGTGATGCCGGGTCGGTCTGCCGAGTGCCGTTTATCCGGCGCTCAGAAGATTTCGGCGAGAATGATGAAGCGGATGATGCCGGCCAAGGCTGCTATTGCCAGTATCGCGATGATGCCAATCTCGATGTAACGGCCTATGTTGCTGGCTTTAGACATGGTGAAAGCTCCAGATGCGCATCGGCGCTAAGACTCTAAGCCATATTCGTGCCATTCGGGCGACCGGATGCAGCATCCTGCAGCAAATCCTGGTCATGATCTGGTCGATGGCACTGCTGTTCGCGGGATCGGCTGCGGTTTCGGTTTGTGCGGCAGATGAGTCGCCGCTCGCACAGGCGATCATGGCCGCCTCGGCAGGACATCCCGCTACCTCCGGTCTGTTGCTGGTGGATACGGGCAGCGAAGCCCTGTCCGAGCGCGATGCCCTCATCGATGCTGCGGTCCGGACCATTGACGCCCAGTACTATATCTGGAATTCAGATGCTTCCGGGCGCTACCTGGCAGCGCGGCTGCTGGCGGCTGCGGACCGCGGCGTCCGGGTACGAATTCTGCTCGATGACATCAATATCGCCGGTCGCGATGCTGCGCTGACCGCCCTGGCCGAGCATCCACGCGTCGAAGTCCGTATCTACAACCCGGCGACTTCCCGTTCCGGAATCGGCCGCCTGTTCGACTTCGCGCGCGACTTCGTCCGCCTCAACCGGCGCATGCACAACAAGTCCTTTACCGTAGACGGCGCGGTCACCATCGTCGGCGGCCGGAATATCGGCAATGAATACTTCGATCTTGATCCGGTGAAGAATTTCCGCGACCGGGAAATCCTCGTGGTGGGACCCGTGGTTGCCGACGTGGCCGCCGGCTTCGAGGCCTTCTGGATGAGTCCATGGACCGCGCTCGCCAGTTCGCTGGCCGGCGATGCCCTGAGTCCGGAGCAGCGTGCTGCCGCGCGTGACCAGCTCGGGGCCGCTGCGCCCGAGTTGCGGGCGCTCGGGTATGCGCCGCGCGCGGCACGGGCGGATGCCGGCAGGTACGCGACGGGCTTGCTGTCGCGCCTGCTGTGGGCGCCAGCGCAACTGGTGCTGGACATGCCGCCGGACCGGGAAACGATGGACGATGCCTCGCGACCGCAGGCCGTGGCGCAGGCGCTGGAGCGCCTGACGATGTCCGCACAGCGGGAGATCCTGCTGGAGTCGGCCTACCTGATCCTCAATGACGAGTCCCTTTCCGAATGGGCAGAACTGACGGCGCGCGGCGTCAGTATCCGCGCGTTGACCAATTCACTGGCATCAAACGACCTGGTCACCAACCACTCAGGCTATGCACGGCATCGCAAGGCCATGCTTGAAAGCGGTATGAAGCTTTTCGAGCTGCGACCCGATGCGGGTGCCTGTCAGCGCTTGATCGCAGCCACCGGTGGCTGCAAGGAGGGGCGGGAGTTTTCCCTCCATTCGAAGTCGCTGGTGCTTGATCGTCGCATCGTCTATGTGGGCTCATTCAATATCAATCTGCGCTCGACCTACCTCAATTCGGAAACGGCGCTGATCATCGACAGCCCGGTACTTGCCGGGCGGATTGCCGCGTCCATTGAAGAGCTGATGGCGCCGGACAGCAGCTGGGAGGTGTTGTGTGCCGCATCCGGTAGTCTCGAATGGCGTACCGACACAGCTTCGGGGCCGGTGGTCGCAACGCACGAACCGATGACGGGCTTCTGGCGTCGTATCGAGTCGCGGGTCTATCGCCTGTTCCCGATGGAAAAATACCTCTAGTGCGAGCGGCGCAGGCGCGCGGCGATTTCTGGATCAAGATGTGTTGGCCCGATACCCGCTTTCGCAGCGTGCGCGATTTGCCGGAGACGCTCGGGGTTCCGGATATGATAGATGCGGCCGCTGCGCCGGATGATGCCTTCATGTTCCAGCCGACGCAGGGTGCGGTTGACGTGTACCACGCTGAGTCCGGTCGCATCGGCGATCACTTCCTGGTTGACGGGCCATTCGAATCCGTCGGCAATATCCAGTTCGACGTTCTTCATGCGCGTCCAGAGTTCGCAAATCAGCCCTGCCAGCCGCTCCCGTGCATTCATCCGGCCGATGGCGAACAGGTGGTCCCGCAACAGTGACTCTTCCTGCGCTTCGAGCCACCACAGCATCGCGCCGATACGCGGTGAACCGGCGATCAGGTCGAGCAAGGCACTGCCAGCAACCGGTGTCCAGGTGCAGTGCGTGATGGTGGTCAGGCTGAACCCTGCCACTGGTGTGACGAAAACACTCGGGTCGCAGAAATCACCGGGAATGACGAAATCGAGAACCTGGCGTCGACCGTCTTCGAGGGTGCGATGACAGATGGCCCAGCCCTGGTGCATCAACACCGCAGCGCTGCTTGCGTGACCATGTGTTATCAGGTCTTCATGCGGCGGCGCTCTGCGTAGCGGCCGGGCGAGCGACTGCAGACTGGTGATCTCAGCCGTTGTGAGGTCGATAAACTGCCGCAGCCGGGTGACCAGTGCCGATCCGGCGGTGGCGTCAACGGGCGATGCGCTTCGTGCCAACTCCTGCGCTCCACTGCGAAAGCTGTCTCAGGTTAAGGCATCCGGGAGCAGTCGGTCTGATTATGTAAGGGGCGTCGATCTTTTATAGCTATGGAGGGATCCTGAAATGACTACTGCAGAAGTTGTTGGCGGCGCATTAGCCCGTACTGACCTGGGCAGAGTTGCCGCACAGAAGAGCCCGGCTGCCACCCGCCAGGCCAACAAAAAGTCAGCAGAACCAGCGCCTTGCATCAGTCCTGAAGAACGATTCCAGATGATTTCGGAAGCCGCCTATTTCAGGGCGGAACTGCGTGGCTTCATGGTCGGCGACGATCTGGCCGACTGGCTGGCCGCCGAAACCGAGGTCGATGCCCTGCTGCTGGGCGACGATGCAATTCAGTCGAGCAGGTGAGACAGGAGGCCGTCGGCCAGCTTGGGCTCGAACCATGTCGATTTTGGTGGCATGACCTGGTCAGCATCGGCTACCGCCATCAGCGCTTCGAGGCTGGTGGGGAACAGGGCAAAGGCCGCGGCCATCTCGCCGCTGTCGACCCGGCGTTCGAGTTCTGAAAGACCGCGGATGCCGCCGACAAAATCGATCCGCTTGTCGCGTCGCGGATCGCCGATGCCGAGTACGGGCGCCAGCAACTGGTCCTGCAGAAGGCTCACATCGAGGCTGGCGACCGGATCAGCCGGTATGAGACCGGGTTTGATATCAATCCGGTACCAGCGCTTGTCCAGATACAGGCCGAACTGTCCGGCGCGCGTCGGCCGTGCCTGCCCGTCGACGGGCGTGACGGCGAACTGTTTGCCGACGCGGGCGAGGAACGCCTTCGGGCTCTGGTCGTGCAGGTCCCTGACCAGCCGGTTGTAGTCGAAGATGCGCATTTCGTCGTGTGGAAACGCGACGCACAGGAAGTAGTTGTAGTCCTCATCACCGCTATGGCGGGGGTTGGCGGCAGCGCGTTGTGCGGCGACGCGCGATGCCGATGCCGAGCGGTGATGACCGTCGGCGATATAGAGGGCCGGCATTGCCGCCACGATCTGTGTGATGCGCCGGATCGACAACTCATCGTCCAGCACCCACAGCGTGTGCCCCACGCCGTCATCCGCCACCACCTCGTAAGCCGGTGCGCTTTCCGTGGCGCTCCTAATGATCGTGCCGAGTGCCGCGTTGGCGCGAAAGGCCAGCAGCACCGGCCCGGTCTGTGCGTTCAGTGCGCTGATCTGGCGCACCCGGTCATCTTCCTTGTCCGGGCGCGTGAACTCGTGTTTGCGGATACGGTTGCGGTCGTACTCGGCGACGCTGCCGATGCAGGCGATGCCGGTCTGCACGTGATCGCCCATACGCAGCCGGTAGATGTAGTAGCAGGGCTTGCGATCGCGGATGAGCACGCCCGACTCGATGAGCCTGTGCAGATTTTCGGTGCCTTTGGCATAGACCTCGGGTGCGTACGGATCGGTGCCTTCAGGCAGGTCGATCTCGGGCTTTGAAATATGCAGAAAGCTGAACGGCCGGCCAGCGGCACGTGCGCGCGCCTCGCCGGTGTCGAGTACATCGTAGGGCGGTGCGGCGACGGCAGCGGCCTGTTCCGGAACCGGACGCAGTGCCCGGAACGGGCGGATGAGTGTAGACATGTCAGAGGTCCTGAATTACGGAAAGGGCATAGCGGGCAGCAGCGCTCAGCTTAGCCCCAGTACCTCGAAAGCGGCGCGCTCGCCCGACTCCATCGCGCCTTCCATGCCGCGATTCGAGACCGATGTGTGTTCGCCGCAGAAATGAATGCGGCCGTGCGCATTGCCGACCGCACTGCCAAAGGCGGTGACCTGCCCCGGTGCCCAGACAGCCCAGTCTCCGGCGGAAAAAGGATCGTGATACCAGGACTTGTAGGCCGCCACTTCGACCTTGCCCCGGGCTGCCGGACGCGTCTTGTAGAAATCGTCCATGATTGCCTCGACCGCAGCCTTTTCTTCAAGCGTATCCATCCAGGTGGCATTCCGGCCCCGGATCCAGATCGTGAGACTGCTGATTTCCTCTGGCGTCTTGCCCTTGCGCTCGGGGATCACCATGCCGGCCAGGCCGTTGCTGAAGATATTCGGGTTGCGGCCATCCTCTTCCCAGAACGGCTTCTTGATGCTGAGGTGCACGATGTTGATCTGTTGTGAGCTGAGCGTGTTGATGGCAAGGCCCTGCGCACCGCCGATCAGCGGGTCGATATGCACGCGCCGGAGCACAGACATCGGCATCGAGCAGACCACGTGATCGGCCTTGTAGATGGTACCGTCGGCACAGTTCACTTCAGCACCGGAACCCGTTGTGCGGATACCGACGACGTTTCGCTCGAAGTGCACCGGCTTTTTGAGCCCGCCGGCCATCGCTTCCGGAATCGACTGGTTGCCGCCGACGGCGGTATAGCCGAAGGTCTTGCCGCCGAGCTGTGCCTGTATCATCGCGAAGGTGTGACCAAACAGCACCATCATCGCCGACACGTCGTAGGCGGTGGTGCCGTGATTGGGATTGGTATTCCAGCACAGCTCGATGATCTCTTCGGAGACGCCGAGGCCGGTCAGCCAGTCGTGCAGCGAGATGTCGTATCTGGCATTGGCCGGGTTGAGCCACGCATCGCCGGTCTTGAGCGGATTGTTCTTGCCGATGATCGGCATCAGATAGGCCCAGGGCGGCAGTTGCTTCATGCCTTCGGAAAACGGGTTCTGCGGATGTGTCGGCCATTCGGCCTTCGGAATCAGCTTGCCGTCCAGAACCAGTTCCCGGTCGTTGAAGAAGGGTACGATTGGCGTGACATCGATGAGCCCGACCTTGAATTTCTTGCAGGCATCCATCAGCCGCGCGTAGCCGGGGCCAAAGGAAGTACCGCCGGATTCCGGGTTGCCATTGACATTGCGGTGAGACAGGACCCGGCCGCCGACGCGGTTCCGGCCCTCGATGACCTGGACGTCGATGCCCTGTTCCTCTAGCAACAGCGCCGCATTCAGGCCGGACAGACCGGCGCCGATGACGATGACCTTCGCCCGGTTCTGGGCCCGTACCGGCCCGAGCGCTGCAGCGAGCGGTACGGCGCTGATACCCTTGATGATCGTGCGGCGGCTGATGCCTGAAGTGTTCTGCATGTCTGGTGTTCCTGGTCGCAGCTGCTGGATGCCGTGATGCTACACCGTGGTGCTCTACCGCGTGAAATGTCGTACAAACGCAGGTGGCCGCTGGTCGGTGGCCTCAATTAGAATCGGGTTGCGCTTTTTGCGGCTGACAGGGGATCTCAATGGGTGACCGGGCTTCACGTCTTATCGATCGCCGGGCAATACTCGGCGTGCTGGGCGGCAGTGCCCTGGCCAGCGCCTTGCCTGCCGCACCGCTGCTGCCGTCGTCAGCGCTGCAGCTCGACCTGGAAAAACCGGAAGACAATCTGACCGCATGGATGAAGATGAGAGCCAGCCTGGAGTCGCAGGATGTGTACTTCTGGTTTACCGGTGGCCTTGATCTGGCCGTGCCGGGTGAGGCGATACGACCAGTCATCAATGTCGAGACCACGATCCTGCGGCGCACCCGGCGTCTGGCCGAGCATACCTGGCATGTGACGGACTGGGAGGCGAGCATCTATCGCGATGTGGAGAGCGACGAAGTCGTCGATGAGGTCCGGAATCCTGTCACTGGCGACAAGGTTCAGCCGTTCCACTACCGGGAGGGGCCGGTAACCTTTGAGTACAGCGCCGAGCGTCAGCCGCGACTCGTGGGACTGCCGACACCCTTTGAGGAAAAAACCGAACCCTTCCATCAGCGCTGGCGGCGGGCCGGCGATGATCTGTGGATGGTCAAGGAGATGTACATCTGGGGCATACCCCAGTGGCTGGACATCAAGCAGTTTCCCGAGGAGACGCCGAAAACGCCGATCAACGTGTCTTCGATCACCACCATGAAGTCGAACTTGCGCGATGTACTGGATCCCGCGCAAGCCTCGGTGCCCACCGAGTATTTTTACCAGGCCACTTCGGACTGGCTGCCGTGGATGAAGATGGGTCAGCGACCGGGCTTCGTCGTCTGGCATGAAGCCGGCAAGAAAATCTTCAGCCTCGATGATGTGCCGGCAAGGGCCCGCGCCGCAATCGAGCGGATCCATCCGCAGTGGTTCACGCGACCGGTACCCTGGGAGGAGTTCACCAACATGTTTTTTCTTTACCGCCAGCAGCATGGAAAAAAATGAGCAATTTTGTGTTGAATCGTTTTGCATTGAGCGGATGGCTGCTGCTGTTCTGCTGCCAGACCCCGGTTTGGGCCGGCATCTGCCGCAGCGAGTTGCGGCCCTTGTTGCTGCAGGCCGAGCCGGATGCCGCAGCTCTCGCCGCAGTTCGCTCCATCTGTGAAACAGAGGCGAATGCCGGCGATGCTGATGCGACCTACCAGCTGGCGCTGTTTCACCTGGGGCTGGGCGGTGAATGGAGTCCGGCGGAGGCGATTCCACTGATCCGTTGGGCGGCCGAACGGGATGTTTCAGAGGCGCAGTATTGGCTCGCGTGGCAGTCAGAGAACGGGCCTGAGCTGCCGCACGATCAGGCCGTCGCGCTTGGGTGGTATCAGCGAGCCGCCGCGGGCCGGCATCGTCTGGCCCTTGAGCGTCTGGCAACGGCATGGGAGCGAGGTGAACTGGGTTTGCCGGCAGACGCGAGGCAGGCGCTCAAGTTGCGCGCGCAGATCCGTAAATGTGAAGCCGAGAACGCCGCTGGGCGGTAATCTGGTCCGCTACCAATAGCGGATGCGGCCCGTATCGACGTGGATGAAGTCCGAGTCCGGGTAATAACCGACGCCGCCGGCGCGCAGGCGCATACCCGCATCACGCAGGGCTGCGGTCGAAACGCCCGGCAGCCGTATATCGATGGCGCGACCGGACAGGTGCAGACTGTTTTTCGACACACCGCTGCTGTTGCGGGCCAGCATCGCGTTTGTGGCTGGTGAGCGGAAGCCGGAAATGATTTCGAAACGCTTCGGGCTACCGGTCTGCTGCCGGAGGGCATACAGGATGTCGAGCAGCTGCGGGTCGATCGGATGTACCTCACCGCTGCGGAAATCGCGAAGCAGCCGGTCTATGGTGAGCAGCGCATCCGGCAGGTATCGTCCGGCCTCGCTGTATTCGACATCGAGCGTTTCGCCAGTATGGGTGTGATGGAAAGCCAGGCGCCGCGGGCGAGCTGCCGCATGCAGCAACCCGGGCCAGACCAGAACCGGAGCGGAGAGTGCAGTGAGGGCAAGAAAGCGCCGCCTGCTGGTTGTTTGACCGGCCATGTTCGTGCTCCGTCGGAGGGGCAGCCTGATAGCGTCGATTGTTTCAGACACAGCGCCTGCGGGGCAAGCCTGAACCGCCGCCAGTTGGTCATTTTGTCGTATCGGACAGGCAATCTGCAAAACGGGTCACATTCAGGCCTGCGCGCCTTCGCCATTGCTGCGTCGCTGTCGGTTCTGCTGTGGTTCCCGGTCGGCGAAGCAGCGGCACCGCAGTCTGCTGTGGCCACCGAGCTGCAGTCGCATGTGCTGCGGCTCGGCGAGGCCGGTGGGATCTATGTGCGGGGTCTCGCCATCGCCTCGGCATCGCTGCTGGCCGAATTCTATGCCTCGCGGAACTATGAGCCGGTCTGGACCAGCGAGGCGCGTATCGATGAACTCCTCGAGCTGCTGGCAACCGCCGACAGTCATGGTCTTGATTCTGGCGACTACTACCTGCTACAACTCCGCAAGCTGCGTGAACAGAACCGATCGGGTGACGATCCGGCGCTCGGGGCTGCACTCGATCTGCTGCTGACCGAGAGCCTGATCCGCTTTGGTTATCACCAGCGCTTCGGCAAGGTAAACCCCGAACGCATGGAGCCCACGTGGAACTTCACCCGCCAGTTCAGGCCGGGACGCGAACCGGTTTCGGCGTTACGGGAAGCGGTCGATGCACCGTCATTGCAGGGACTGCTCGGGGAGTGGATCGACCGGGCACCGCTCTACCGGGATCTGCAGAAAGCGCTGGCGCACTATCGGCACATCGCCAGCGCCGGCGGCTGGCCGATGATCGCAGCCGGTCCCGTCCTGCACGAGGGCGATACGGATGCGCGGGTGCCGGACATCCGCCGGCATCTGGGCATTGGTGGCGATCTGCCACCTGCGGCCGGGGCTGCAGACGGGCAGCAATACGATGCCGCGCTCGCTGCAGGTGTCCGTGCCTTTCAGGAGCGCCACGCACTGGCGGTCGATGGCGTACTCGGTGCCGCTACCCTGGCGGCGATGAATATTCCTGTTGAAATACGTATCGATCAGCTGCGCTTGTCGCTGGAACGTGCGCGCTGGGTAGCCGATGACACTGCTGGCGAGGTCATCGTGGTGAATATCGCCGGCTCTGAGGTATTTGCAGCCCGCAATGGCCAGCGTTTCTGGACCCGGCGCGCGGTGGTCGGACGGGTCACCCGGCAGACCCCCGTCTTCAGGGGGTCCATGACCTGGCTGGAGCTGAATCCGACCTGGACCATACCGCCGACGATTCTGCGCGAGGATGTGTTGCCGCGTCTGCGGCGTGACCCGGGCTACCTGCAGGAAAACGATCTCAGCGTGATCGATGCCCGTGGTCGTGTGATCGACCCGCTTACGGTCGACTGGCCCCGCGTGGGCAACCGGCCGTCATGGGCTCTCCGCCAGGCACCAGGACCGAAGAACTCCCTGGGCCGGATCAAGTTCATGTTCCCGAATCCGCATGCCGTGTTCCTGCACGATACGCCGGCCCGAGGCCTGTTTGAGCGCACCGGACGCCTGCTCAGTTCGGGTTGCGTGCGCATCGAAGATCCGCTGTCACTGGCGGAAATCGTGCTGGCCGACCCGGGCCGCTGGAATCAGCAGACCTTGCAGGCGGCGATCGATACCGGGAAAACACAGATTGTGCGTCTGCCGCGGCCCTGGCCGGTACTGATCCTGTACTGGACGGCCGAGCTGGATGCGACTGGCCGCGTGCGTTTTCTGCCTGATGTATACGACCGTGACCCGGCCCTGCTGGCCGCGCTGAACGGTGAAGTGAGGCTGGAGTTTCCGCCCGGTTCAGGCTGACTGGCTTGAGCTTCCGGAACCAGCTAAGGTGAGCGCCGATCCGGGTTGGGTATCTTCTGATGAAGCGCATTTTCAGAGCCGTCAAGCTCACCATCGTAGTGGCTTTTCTGGCCGCCTGTGGCGGTGGCGGCGGCAGTTTCGATAACGAGCTGGGTCTGCGCGTCATCAATGCATCGCCCGATGCACCGCCGATTAATTTTCTGGTCGATGGGGTGCGCTGGTTCAGCCTCGATTACAAGGGCGGTGCCGGCTTCAGGTATCTCACGCCCGCTCCCCGGGAGATCGGGCTGGAGGTGGTGCTGCCCGGTGACGATGTCCTCACCGACGAGTCGAGGTCGCTGCTTGCGGGGCGTGAGTACACCACGATTGCCGTTGGCAAGCTTGGCGAGGACGGCAGCTCCACACTGCAGATGTTGCATGTCGATAACCCGCTTGCCCAGGTGCCGACCGGATCAACGCGCGTACAGTTCGTACACGCGGCACCAGACACGACGGCCATTGATGTGTACCTGACAGCACCGACTGACAGCCTGGCTGCCGCGACACCGTCATATTCGCTCAGCAATTTCCAGGAGATATCTCCACTGCTGGATTTCCCGTCGGGGAGCTGGCGTATCCGGGTGACGCCAGCCGGCGACAACACGACCGTACTGTTCGATTCGGGCGAGGTAACGTTGCGCTCTGCGGCCAGCCTGCTGTTCGTCGTCGTTACCAATACGGGTGCCGGGCCAGCCCCGGTTTTACTGCTGGCCAATGACGGCAACTCCAGTGGCGAAATACTTGATGCTGCCACCCCTTCGGATGTGCGCGTGGTCAACGTTTCGCCGGACTTGCCCGCGCTGACGGCGACTGCGGAGCGCCCCTTGCGCAAGGACACCGTTGCGCCGGACCCGCCGCTGTCCTCGCCCTGTCCTTACGATTACACGCTGGCGTCTGATGATGTGTTGTGCGTGGCGCCGCCACCTGAAGTTACGCCACTGGTTACAGGTCTGGGTTACCCGGTGGCAGCCAGCTATGTGGATCTCGATTTCAGCATTTCGCCGCCAGCAGGCTACGCATTGCTCAATTTCAGCAACTTCTATTCCTTCAAGGTTGCAGCGACGGCTGCGCCGGAAACGGTCCTGTTCGGTACCAATCTGTCGCTGGTGCAGGGCAGGCGCAACTCGCTGCTGACAATAGGTCTCGTGCCCGAGCCGGTGGATGGCACGGTCACGGCAAAGGTACTGGCTGTACTGGCTGACGACACCCGGCCGGTGACGCGTATTGGCAAGCTGCGCATCGTCGATGCTTCAATTGCGGCCGCTACCGTAGACGTTTACATCAAGACGCCGGGTACCGACCTGAATAACGAGACTGCGACTCTGTCGAACCTCGGTCTCGGCAGTGCGACGGGCCACCTCGGTTTTGAGCCAGGGCCCTATACGGTGAGCTTCACCACGGCGGGCACCAAGACCGTACTGGCCAGCGTCAATATCGATGCGCTCAGCGCAAGCATCTACACAGTCGTGCTCGTGGATACTGCCCGCTCGGTATCCAGTGATGGGACACCGCCTGAGGTCATGGTGATCGACGACCTGCTCTGAGAAAGGCAGGCCGGTGCCGGGCAGCTGGCTTCAGGTGCCCGGTGCGTTCGGATTATCGAAGCGGAAGCCCCGGCCCTGTACGCTTTCCATCACATCGATGGAAAGCCCGTCAGCGCGCGTCGCAGTCCATGGGTCTACATCGACGGTGATCGGCTCAACGCTGACACTGAGGCTGCCCGGTCGCGGCGCTTCGAGTGACATACTGTGTTTCCAGCTGCCGTTGATCCTGAGGCAAATTGCCTTGCCCGGATTCTTTTCCAGTGCGTTCTGCATGATGTCCATCGCGGCCGGACTGATCCGGATCGCGGGTGGCTTGTCTGCGGCTGGCGGGCTGACGCCGAGCACTGTGCCGAGCTCACCGGAGTCGAACATTTCCTTGATGATGTCGCAGCCGCCAACCAGTTCGCCGGCGACATATAGCTGGGGAATTGTCGGCCAGTTGCCGTAGGCCTTGATGCCGTCGCGAATCTCCGCATTCTGCAGGACATCCACGACCTGATAGTCGGGCAGGATCATGTCCAGTGCCTCGACAGTCTTGGCGGAAAATCCGCACTGGGGCTGGGCGCGGTTGCCTTTCATGAACAGCACCACGCGGTTCTCACGCAGCAGGCCGTCGATCGCATCGCGAAGTTCGGGGTCCAGGCTCATGGTTGGGTACTTCTGTGCTGAATCAGGTGGAGAAACTGGAGCCGCAGCCACAGGTGGTGGCGGCATTCGGGTTCCGGATCACAAAGCGGGAACCTTCCAGATCTTCCTTGTAGTCGATCTCGGCGCCAGCCAGGTACTGGATGCTCATCGGATCAATGAGCAGGGTGACATCCCGATTCTGCACCTGGGTGTCGCCGTCTTCGAAGTTTTCATCGAAGGTAAAGCCATACTGAAAACCCGAGCAGCCGCCGCCTGAGATGAAAACGCGCAGCTTCAGATTGGGGTTGGCTTCCTCGGTGATCAGCTGGGCGACTTTGGCCGCCGCAGAGTCGGAAAAAACCAGAGTTGGTGCGCCAGTGGCGAGTTCAGTATCCATATGCGGCAAGCTAACCGTCAGCCCGCAATGCTGTCAAGGTGAACAAGGTGATGCTGCCGGGTGACGGGCAGCACGTGCCGGATGCGACAATAATGCTGCGGTCCGCCTGCCGCCGTCCTATGGAGTGTATATGCCGGATACGGGTCTTCCTCCGCCGCAGATGCTGGGTGCCTGGGGGCTTGCTGATGCCCGGCTGTCGCTGCTCGGCAGCGGGCTGATCAATCGCACCTGGCTGGTCGAGGCGGGCGCAAGCCGCCTCGTCATGCAGCAGCTCAATCCGGTCTTCCCGCCGGTCGTCAATGAGGACATCCGGGTCGTCACAGCCCACTTGCGTGCCAAGGGGCTGATTGCGCCGGAGCTGCTCGCGGCCCGGGACGGAAGCTACTGGCAAGAACACGAGGGACGTACCTGGCGACTGATGACATGGGTGGCCGGCACGAGTCACGAGAGGATCACTGCGGCCGCACAGGCGCAGGAGGCTGGTGCACTGCTGGCCCGTTTTCACCGGGCTCTGGACGATCTCCAGCACCAGTTCCGCAATACCCGGCCCGGCGTACACGACACGCCGCGGCACCTGGCCAGTCTGCGACGCGCGCTCGCTGAGCACCGCGCACACCCGCACTATGCTGCGGTCAGCCCGCTGGCGGACCAGATACTGGCGCTGGCTGCTGCGCTGGAACCGTTGCCAGCGTTGCCGGACCGGGTCGTACACGGTGATCCGAAGATCAACAACATCCTTTTCGATCCGCTCAGCGACCGGGCGCTCTGTTTGATCGATCTGGACACGCTCGGCCGCATGCCCCTGCCGCTGGAGCTCGGCGATGCGTTTCGCTCCTGGTGCAACCCGCGCGGTGAAAATGATCAGTATTCGGCATTCTCGCTGGAATTCTTTCGCGCAGCAGTCGAGGGCTACGCACCGGTTGCTGCGGGCTGGATCACGCCAGAAGAATGCAACTCGATCGTCCCGGCGACGCTCACCATCTATGTGGAACTGGCCGCACGTTTCTGCGCCGATGCACTCAACGAGAGCTACTTTGGCTGGGATGCCAGCCGCTACCCGAGCCGCAGCGTGCACAATCAGCGGCGTGCGGCCAGTCAGATGGCAGCTGCACGCTCGCTGCTCGACATGCGCGGTGCGGCGGAAGAGGTGGTACGGCGGGTTTTCTCTGGCTGAGGGTGTGTTCCTGACGTGTTGACGTCAAACCTTGGTGCGCAGGTGCCATAATCGGCCCGAGTTTCTTCCCGAGGGAGAACGCCTATGCCATGGTGGGGCTGGATAGTCATCGGTGCTTTGCTGCTCGGCGCCGAGCTGATGGTCATTGAGGCCGAGTTCTTTCTGGTCTTCATCGGCGTGTCCGCGCTGATCCTCGGTGGTACGGTGCTGGTGCTGCCGTGGATTCCGCTCTGGGCGCAGTGGCTGCTGTTTGCCGGTATCGCGCTGGCCTCCATGGTGCTGTTCCGCAAGCGCTTATACACGGCCCTGCGCGCCCAGGCGCCGGGACTCAAGGACGATTTCGTCGGCGACGAACTGCGCATACCGGAAGCCCTTCCGCCCGGCGAGGTTTGTCGCATGGAGATTCGCGGCTCGACCTGGCAGGTGCGCAATACCGGCAGCGTTGCGATTCCCGCTGGCGGGAAGGCGCGCGTCACGGCGGTTGCGGGTATCGGCCTGCAGGTCGAGGCCGCGCAATAAAAGACTCAGGCATGAACGCACGGGAGTGATCACATGAATTTTGGATTCGGAGTTGGCCTGGCGCTTGCCTTTCTGGCGATCATCGTCCTGCTAAAGACGGCGGTCGTGGTGCCACAGCAGAGTGCATACATCGTGGAGTATCTCGGCAAGTACAGCCGCACGCTGTCGGCCGGGTTTCACATCCTGGTGCCCTTTGTCGAGGTGGTGGCCTACCGGCATTCACTGAAAGAGCAGGCCATCGATATTCCGGAGCAGACCTGCATCACCAGGGACAACGTACAGGTCGGCATAGACGGTGTGCTGTACCTGCGTGTGCTCGATCCGCAGCTCACCTCCTATGGCATCACCGATTACATCTTCGCCATCATCCAGCTGGCGCAGACGGCACTGCGCAGCGAGATTGGCAGGATTGATCTGGACCGTACCTTTGAAGTGCGTGCGGTGATCAATGCCAATGTGGTCGCAGAGCTCGACAAGGCCTCGGAGCCCTGGGGCGTGAAGGTAATGCGCTACGAGATCAAGAATATCAACCCGCCGCACGACGTGCTCTCCGCAATGGAGAAACAGATGCGCGCCGAGCGCGAGAAGCGCGCGGTAGTGCTTGGCTCTGAAGGTGAACGTGATGCCAAGATCAATGCGGCCGAGGGTGACAAGCAGCGCGTGATCAAGGCATCCGAGGCAGCCAAGCAGCAGCAGATCAACGAGGCAGAGGGCGAGGCGGCGGCGATTCTCGCGGTGGCAACGGCGACTGCCGAAGGGCTGCGCCAGGTGGCGATCGCGGTGCGTGAACCCGGTGGTGCCGAGGCCATGCAACTGCGTGTGGCAGAGGACTACCTGCTCCAGTTCGGCAATCTCGCCAAGGCCGGTAACACGCTGGTGATTCCGGCCAACCTGAGTGATGTGGCCTCGATGCTGGCGCTGGCCAAGAACGTGCTGGAAAACAAGGGCCCGCGTCCGGGCTGAAGCAGGAGATGATCGCTGCGCCGCGAGACTGCGTGCCATGAGCCGGCTTGAAATCGGCATGGTCATGGAGCCCTCGGCGGGCTACACGGCAAAACTGGCGGCAGAGATCGAGGCGATGGGCTTCGATGCGCTGTTGTGTCCCGATACCCAGTGCCTCAGTCCCGACCCCTGGGGGCAGCTCAGCCTCGCCGCCGCACAAACGAAGCGACTCTTTCTCGGTACCGGCGTCACCAATCCCTGTACCCGCGACTCCTCGGTGACCGCGGGCGCGCTGGCGACCCTGCAGCTTGAGTCCGGCGGCCGTGCGCGCTGTGGCATCGGCCGGGGCGATTCCTCGGCTGCACATATCGGCAAGCGCAATGCCACCACAGCCGAGTTGCGTACCTATATGGAGCAGGTGCGGGCTTACCTGCAGGGCGAAGAAGTGATGCGCGGCGAGACCCGCTCGCGCATGCGCTGGATCCAGCCCGGCGAACTGCCGCCGGTACCGATCGATCTCGCATGTACCGGGCCGGCAACGATCCGCATGGCTGCAGATGTCGCCGATCGCGTGAGCTTTGCCGTGGGCAGCGCGCCGGAGCGCATCGCGTGGGCGCTTGAGACCCTGAATGCGCGTCTTGCTGAAACGGGCCGGGATCGGGCCACGCTGAGCGTGGGAGCCTTCATCAACCTGGTCTGCGATCCGGATGAGCAGCGCGCGATCGAACTCGGCCGGATGATTTCCGGCATGGTTGCGCATTTCGCCGGCATGCGGAATTCGTCGACGGAGCACCTGCCGCCGCAACTGAAGGCGCTGGCTGTAGAGATGAAATCCGGTTACGACATGGCGAGGCACGCACAACACGACGGTACGCACCTCGGCCTGGTGGACGATGCCTTTGTCGACTGGTTTTCGATCTGCGGTCCGCCGGCCAAATGTCTGGAGCGCCTGCAACAGCTGATTAGCCTGGGGCTCGATCACGTCTATGTGCTCGGCGGATCGCCGGTCGCAACGCCGCATGGCGCGCGTCAGGCAGCGCTGGTGCAACAGACTCGCCTGTTTGCCGAACAGGTGATGCCGCACATGCGCTGAAAAAAAGGGCGCCGAAGCGCCCTTTTTCATGTCCGGCCGGTACCGGTCGTCGTCAGGTGCAGATCTCAGTAATTCACCTTGAAGCTCAGCATGTACTCGGCTGGCGGCAGTGGCGTGCGGATATTGGTGAAGTTGTTGGCAAAGATACCCGACACGTTATCTTCTTTGTCGGTGATGTTCTTGCCACTCAGTATTACCTGCCAGCGCTGGTCGTCAGCACCGAAGCCGATGAAGCCATTCAGCCGCGTATAGCTGTCGATCTCGACCAGGTTGCGCGCCTCGCTGTAGTAGTTATCCGAGTGGAAAATGTCCAGGCCGTAGAAGAACGCCAGGCTGTTCTCCAGCGGAATCGTATAGTCGAAGCCGACCTTGCCCTGCCATTTCGGGTTTGATGGCAGTTCATTGGTCGGGACCGCGCAGGGCGGTGTCGGATCATCGATACAGGAATCGCCGAGTCCACCCGGCGGCGAGAGCGGCGCAACAGAGCCGAAGTCGCTTTCCTGGATGCCCAGATTGGCGAATACGTTCAGTCCGTCGATCGGTGCCCAGAGCACTTCAAGTTCGAGGCCGTAGACGTCGACGTCGCCGATATTGTCGATCGGAAAGCCGCCCAGGCCATTGGTGACGATCTGCTGGATATCGTCATACATGGCGTAGAACAGCGCAGCATTGATACGCAGGCGGTTGTCGAACAGATCGGCTTTCCAGCCCGCCTCGATGCTGTCTACAGTCTGGGGGTCGAAAGCCGTGCCGGCACATGCGGGCCCCATGTTGCCGAAGCACAGCGTGCGGAAGCCCCCCGACTGGTAGCCTTGCGAGAAACCCAGATAGACGAGTTGACTATCGTTGAGCTGGTAGTTGACTGACAGTTTGCCGGTCACTTCATCCCAGTCTTTGTCCAGATCCACGGTCGCACCGCTGGCTGGCTGACAGGCCAGCAGGTTGAGCACCGAGGGCGTGCTGAGACAGCCACCCTTATATTCTTTCTCATCCTGGGTCCAACGAAGGCCGCCCGTGACCGACAGTGCCGTAGTTGCCTGCCAGGTGCCTTCGGCGAAAACCGCATAACTATCGGTCTTGCTCTCGGTCTGTTCGCTGAAATTGCCGACGAAGGCCCCGGCATCACCGGCATAGGTCTGCGAGCCATCCTCATTCAGGTAGAAAAGCCCCAGCTGCCAGTCAAAACTCTCGCCCAGCGTGCCCAGCAACTGGAATTCCTGGCTGAACTGGTCGAGACCCGAGTCGGAGGCGACCAGCAGCCCGGTTGCACCAGGAACGTCGAAGTTGCCACCGCCAGCGAGATCGAAGCCGAACTTGTCCTTGATGTTTGTGTAGCCAGTGATGGACTTGAGCGTCAGCCCGGCGAACTGGAAGCTCAGGGCGAGGTTCAGGCCTGCCTGATCGGAGGAGCCATAGTTGGCTCCATCCGGGTCGAAGTTGGCATAGAAGCCGCCGAGCGGGGCGCTGTCTGCCGGGGCAGGGTCGAAATCGGCATTGACGCCGCCATTGGCAAATGGCGTATAGGGCACGCCGTTGTAGCCGTCGTTCTCTACGTCGGCAGCCCATACGGTCAGCACGGCATCGAAGTTTTTCGTGCCATACCAGTGCAGCTTCGCACGAGCGGCCTTGTTCTTGTATTCGCCAGGATCAGCGCCAGTGATGGGGTTGTTCTGCCAGCCGGAATCACGGTTGTCATAGATGGCAGAGATTGAGCCCGCCAGCGAACCTTCTTCGATCGGACCACCGAAGGAACCGGCAATCTTGGTGGTTTCGTAGTTGCCGATACCCACCGAGCCGTTTGCCCAGGTTTCGTCGCCAGGCGTGCGGGTGACGATCTTGATGGCACCGGCAATCGTGTTGCGTCCGTACAGCGTGCCCTGTGGGCCACGCAGCACCTCGATGCGCTCTACATCGGACAGGTCGAGATTGACGCTGGCCAGTCGGCCGAAGTAGACGTCATCGAGGTAGATGCCGACCGGTGACTCGGAGAGGTTGAAGCCCGGGTTCTGGACGCTTGCGCCACGTGAGTGCACCTGGATCGCCTGGGCACCGGCCGTGACGGTGTAGGTCTGCAGATTCGGAATGTTTGTGCCGATATCCTTGACCTCATCGATCTGCCGGGTGCTGATCTGGCTGATATCGAAGGCGCTGACTGCCAGCGGCACCTCCTGCAGGTTCTGTTCGCGTCGCTGGGCGGTGACGATGATTTCCTCGATCGCAGCGCGGGCCGGCAAGCTGGCGGCCAGGACGGCAATTGCTACAGAAACGGCTACCGATAAACGCTGGTTCATGAAAGAAATCCCCCGAATCTGGAAATGCAGTTTCGTACGATAAGCGATCCACGTCAGCCAGTCGATCACCCTGGCGCACCGGTGATCAGGTCAGCGAACAGGTGATCATGCCGTCGTCCTGCCAGGGGGTGACCTTGAGCTTCACGCCCATGGCTGCGCCATAACCGAGCAGGCGGGGAGTGGTCCAGGTCTCGTGGATTTCCTGCGACGTCAGATCGAACTGTCCGATCTTGCGGCACTGGGTCAGCACCAAGCCAAAGGGATCTTTCCAGGTCCGGCTGTTGCCGTCACCGGTGCTGGTCAGCGCCAGCGCATAGTGACAGGCGGTACGATCGAACAGTGCAACCAGGGCGATTTCCGGATGCCCGGTCTTTTCGATGATCTGGCGCATGCGCAGGTTGATTGGTGTCATGGTCTTGATGTCGTGGGCGATGTACTCGGCGAGCGCCCCTTGGTTCTTGGCGAACTGGATCGCCAGCAGGTGTGCCTTGACCAGCGGATCGTTCATCTCGTGGGCGTAGCCGGCGTGATTGCCGAGCATCTTCAGCAGTATCGACATCGAGAGGCCGAGTTCTTCTTCCCGACCCTCGAAGCCGCTGAGCGTCTTGTACTGGTTTGCAGTCCCGGCGGCGGTTTTCGGCGCGTGCGGCGGAACTTCGGCGATGACTGGCGAGGCGGCAGGTGTATTGCTCATGACGGGTCCTCCTTAAAGTCTGCATTCTGGTCCGGGTCGCAGCGCAATATTCGCCTGTGTTTGATGTGTGGCCACCATGCGAACGATGGCTTGCGGGGCGGCCCGTTCGGTGGAACTATGCACTCGAAACGCTCAATCCGCTCCCTTCAGACAAAGGAAAACAATAATGGTGCAGCCGACGGCGGCCAGGAATTACGCAGGTGTCTGGGATAACCGGCTGGGCTTCGGTCAGAAGACCGCGCTGCTGGTGATCGACCTGCTGCAGGGTTACACGCTGAAAGGCGCGCCATTGTTCGCCCCCGGGGTGGTCAAGGCGGTCAAGGAGATGCCGGATCTTTTGAAGCTCGCCCGGCAGAAGAAAATGCCGATCATCCACACGCGCGTGTTGTACAACCCCTCCGATTTCATCGATGGTGGTGTATGGATCAAGAAGGCACCGGTGCTGAAAAGCCTGGTGCCCGGTAACAAGTACGCAAAATTCTGCAAGGGCGTGGAGCCGGGCAAGGGCGAACTGCTGATCACCAAGAACTATGCGAGCGCCTTTTTCGGCACCTCGCTGGCAGCAACGCTGACCGCTGCCGGTATCGATACGCTGCTGATCACCGGCTGCACGACCTCGGGCTGTATTCGTGCGACGGCAGTAGATACGGTGCAGAACGGATTCCGGCCGATCGTGATCCGCGAATGCGTCGGCGACCGGCATGACGGCCCGCATGAAGCCAACCTGTTCGACATCAATGCCAAGTATGGCGATGTGATCAGCAAGTCTGAGGCACTCAAATACATCCGCGGCACCAGGTCCGGCACGAAGGTGCGCTGACAGCAAAGCAAAAGGAAAAGCCATGGTCACCAGAACCGATCGCAGCAAACTTACCCAGAGCCCGCACTATGACTATGTGCCGATCATCGACCGGCCAAAGTTCAGGTTGCCGAAGGGCGCCCGCGTCGCAGTCATTCCCTACATCAATATCGAGCACTTCCCGCACAATATTCCGGGTACCGCAATCATTCCCGGCACACAGCAGTTCAATCCTGATCCGCTGAACTACGGCTGGCGTGACTACGGCAACCGGGTCGGCCTGTGGAGGATGATGGAACTCATGGATCAGCTCGGCATGCGTGGCACGGTCTGCCTGAACTCCGAGATCATCCGCGAGTATCCGCGCATCGTGGAGGAGGCCAACAGGCGCAAGTGGGCCTTCATCGGTCATGGCATCAACAATGCGCCGGCCAACTTTTTGTCGGGCATCGACGAGAAGAAAGAGCGCGAGATCATCGGCGGTGTGCTCAAGGCGATGGAGAAAGCGATCGGCCGCAAGACCAAGGGCTGGCTCTCCCCTTTCCTGACGCACACCAACAACACGCCAAACATCCTGGCCGATATGGGCGTCGAGTATCTGTGCGATTACACGGCTGACGACCATCCCTTCCCGTTTAACGTGAAAAAGGGCAGCCTGATTTCGGTGCCTTATACCGTTGAGCTGAACGATATTCCGGCCTTCGCCAATGTCGGTGTCAGCTCCGAGGCGTTTGGCGATATGATTGTCGATCAGTTTGATGTGCTATACAGTGAAGGTGCCGATAACGCCCGCTGCATGCCGATCTGCCTGCATACTTTCTGGGTTGGTCAGCCAAACAAATTCAAGCACCTCAAGCGGGCATTTGCGCATATTGCGGGCCACAAGGATGTCTGGCTTACGACCGGCGATGACGTCAATGACTGGTATCGCAAGACCGTGAAATAGGCGCGCCTTCAGGCGCGATCATCGATGATGGAAAAGGAATCGCGGCTGAAGCCGCTCCCACAGACCGGAGTTTCACAAGATGGCTAAACGCGTACAGGACACCAAGCCCGCGCGCAAGACTGAAGCGCAGAACTGGATCAGGGAAAATATCGCGGAGCAGAAGAAGCGCTACGCCGCGATCGTCAAGGAACAGGATGAACTCGCACCACAGCGCGAGAAGTGGGTTGAGCAGTTCCTGCAGATCATTCAGACCCGGGGCTTCAACGTCAACGGCGACATGAAGCGGGTGATCAAGCCCGGCGAGATCGCCAAAAAGCCGAAAGGCAAGCACCAGGTTGTTTTTTAAGGAGAAGTCCCCGTGGCACGACCGCATATTGAGCCGTACGTCGAACTCGACCATCCATTCAAGAAGTTCGACCTGACCGGCTTCAAGGGAAGTCACTACAAGGTACTTTCCCTCGATAAAGACACTGGCGCATGCACGCTGAAAGTCCGCTTTGACGGTGGCTTCAGGCGCAAGCCCGGCCTCAGCTACTCGGACTCCGAGATCTTCGTCCTCAACGGCAAGATCAAGGTCGGCAAGCAGGTCTGGGTTGAAG
>CAYJPG010000045.1:0-1476 GCA_964371995.1 uncultured Chromatiaceae bacterium
AGGTAGGCCCAAACGACGCTGCCAGTGCCCCTCCGGCCAGGCCCAGATTACGGATAACCAGCCAGCTGCTTAACGGCTGTGGAGCGCCTCCGCAGCCGCAATCTAGGTCACGTCTGCCCCGACCGAGATTCACCGCCATAGCCAGCGCATAGATCAAAAGCAGGCTCGCAGCAGCAGGTAGCGCTGCGTTAATGTCTAGCATCAATCCGACGACAATTGCCCCCTCAGCCCATGGCAAAATGTCTGCCAGGTAGATTGCCCAGCGCGGTGGCAGCAACTGATATGCGAGCACGGCAGCGTAGAAATCCCGGCGATTACGGAGCTTGCTGACCGCCGCTGTCGTGAACAGGATGCTGAGGCCCATGCGGATGATAAGGCTGAGTAAGGGGTCCATGGTTTAAGCGGCTTTTCGCCTGATCAACATACGTGTCATTGTATGTAGCGGTCTGATTTTATGATGGAGTGAGTTCTTTTGTTCTGTATCCCACTCGCCTTAAAGGTCTGTCGATAGCGTACGTAATGTTGTCGGGCTAAGGGGCTTCTCAGTACGGTAAAGTTCTATGGTGAAGGATAGTCGAAAAGAACGGGGTCCTAATCTGCAACGTGCAGTACTTATAGGTCTGGGGAGTTTTTTACGTCCTTTAGCACGCTTTTTGTTGAGATCGGGGATTGGGTATAAGGATTTTTCGGAGATCTGTAGGGCGGCATTTGTTTCTGTTGCAAGCGATGAATATGGCGCTCGTGGACGGCGAGCTAGCATTTCTCGAGTCGCTGCAATAACGGGGGTCGGCCGAAAGGAAGTGACAAGGCTTCGTGATTGCGACTTAGTACAGACTGAAGCCGAATTTTGGGCTTCTGAAATGAATCCATTAACGCAGATTCTGCATTTTTGGCATAGCGATCCAGACTACTCAACCGACGGTGTTCCTCGTCCGCTCGGCTTCATTGATGGTGAATACTCGTTTGCAGATCTAGTTGCAAAGTATGGTGGTGATATACAGCCTGACGCAGCGCGACTTGAGCTTAAGCGCTCTGGCGCGATTAAGGAGTCCGGTGATGATGTTATTCGCGCCGTACGTCGTCAGTACACGCCAACCGAGGTTGATGTCGAGTTTGTAAAGACTATGATCTTTTCTCTAAAGAACATTGCTAGTACGTTAGCGCATAACGCTGATGTCATTTCTCGCGAGGGTCCGGAAACGGAAAATGGCCGTTTGGAACGATATGCGTGGACTACACGGATATCAGAGACATCTGCGTATGATTTTAAGCGTCTGTCAGAGCAAAAAGCTGAAGAGCTGCTATTGCAGTTGGACACCTGGATAGGCGAAAGAGAGCGGCTAGATATGGCCCAAACTGGAACGCTGTCGCAATCTCCTCGAAAAAGCTGTGGATTTGGCGTTTATTATTTTGATGAGGATCTCTAGCGATCGGCAGCTGAAGGTTCCAATGGGGCGGTCTTCAAGCCACTGCCGT
>CAYJPG010000045.1:1576-22268 GCA_964371995.1 uncultured Chromatiaceae bacterium
GGATACCTTTCAAGCCACTGCCGTGGATACCTTTCAAGCCACTGCCGTGGATACCTTTCAAGCCACTGCCGTGGATACCCTTCAAGCCACTGCCGTGGATACCTTTCAAGCCACTGCCGTCGGCGGAATATTGCGGCATTGGATTGCCGGTTGTGATGGTTTCTTGTGGCGCTAGCTTAGAAAGAGCTGTTACTGATAATTTCCCTCGTCCGGCGTCGTAACCAACTACTTCAAGTAAGTCGCCTGGCAATAGGTTGTCGTAGTCATTGGATTTCGCAATGCTGAAATCTAGTTTGGCGTTGCCAATTACAAGCTCCCGACTATTCGGGTTACTTTCTTGCAGTATGCCGCGAACATAAACAAGCGACGTTCCTGGAGCTGCTGGAGTTGGTATAAGTACTACGAACCTGGCAATTGATTGACCCAGCCCAACAATGTCGCCGGCCACTACCACATGACGTCCAATGTCTAAATCGTGGATGTCATTACCATTGAAGCCAAGTGAACGCGAGTTGCCGCTTAACGCATCAATTAATTGCGTGTTGCGAGGTATAAATGTGGTTTGGCCAGCAACTACTAACAAGTTGTTGGTTTGGTCAAACGACTCGATCGTGCCAATAGCAACTAGTTCGGGGGCCGATATATGCGGGATATTCGTGCGTTTGATAACTGCGATTGTTTCCCAGTCCGTCAGCTGGCTCTCTGATCCGTCAATAACAATGGTGCCATCGACGGTGCGACCAACTAGTCGGAGGCCAGGCGGGTTATCTGTCCCTGAAGATGCATATCCAGTACCTGAAGGAAGTGCAAGGCAGCCCACGTATAGGCCACATATTAACAATAGGGCTTTAGCTGAAACTAAACGCTGCATTTTTAAGAATCCCTAATCGCTAGAATTGTGGTGATTGCGAAAAACGGATAGAAATGGAATTACTTGTTATCGGTTTCCTTTTCCATGTAGTGATAGATACCGATTCCCGTTTGGATTACCCGTTTGCTCTGACTGTTGTTTGGTTTTTCTAGTTGGCTAAGCCAGTTATCAATGTCCTCAAGTAGCACTTGGCCTCTGCCTTGGACGTAGCGTTTAAATCTGGGCAAATCTTCTTCGTATATTCCGTCATCGGCGTATACGGTTCGTTCAAATAGCCGTCGGTCTGCATCTGTTTCCTGCCTGTTGTGTTCAACAGTCTCTACAAGGTGCTGAACGGCTTGCCCTATTCTTTCTAAACTGTCAGGAGCATCGGTCTTCGGTAGGTATGTACGCGTCAGTACCCGAAGCCAACCATTTTCTGTTTCCTTAACAACGCCAATACGAATTAGTTCCTTCAAGATCGCAGCCGGTTGAGTATCTGAGCAATGCGTCCGTGCAAGGGATACAAAATCTGGTCGATCGCGTAGTTCAAACGGCAGCTCTAGTGGCAATCCATATGGCCCTGTGTAGGTTGTGTCCGCATGCCACCCAGTCAATATGCGTGTTATGCGGTTGAGGTTGCTTTCTACAGATGGCCTTGCGTCTGTAGAGAGAACACTAATAGCTTCACTTTTGGTTATTCCGGTTCTAATTGCTGCTCTTGCTGCCAAGCTGTCTATATCTCCAGCTGGTGCTTCGTTCGTAGCTTCTGTGACGAACACCTTCTTTGCTGTTTCCGCGAACTCGGGGTAGGAGATCCCGTTTTGCAAGAGAATCCGGACTAGCGGACCCAAGAGACGCGCGTACGCTGCAAGTAGCGCCGCCTTAAGGTCGGATTCCATTTCTATAGTTCATTCTTATGTAACAACGATATGTTCAATGCGATGGTTAGTCAATAGCAATTGCGCCATTAAATCGCAGAGTTAGGAGGGGGTGTTAAGTGAAGGTGTTACTAGGTTATGTAACTAGTGACGGGGCCAGTGGCCCGCGCGTTGCCGCCGACCAGGTTTGCGCCGTGAGATACCGTGAGGGCTACTGTATTCAGGCTTGGCTACCCCTACTCAGTAGTCGAATTGGGACGGGTGCGCCTAGGGCTCAGGGTTATCCAACCACCTCAACACACACCGCATGAATCTCGTCGACCATCAGTTCCGCAAGTGCGTCGTAGACGAGGCGGTGTTGGGCGATACGGCTGAGGCCATGGAATCGCGGGGAGGCGATCCGGATACGGTAATGCCCGCGGCCACCGCGTGCCCCTTCGTGACCGATGTGCAGGTGTCCTTCGTCGATGATTTCGCAGGAGTCTGGTTCA
Organism: uncultured Chromatiaceae bacterium; assembly: GCA_964371995.1. Lineage (GTDB taxonomy): Bacteria > Pseudomonadota > Gammaproteobacteria > Steroidobacterales > SHZI01. The sequence goes on from CAYJPG010000045.1 coordinate 3,799, forward strand.
AGCGCTTCGCTGAGCAGCTTGTGCATAAGTTCGATACGCGCGGTATTCATGGTGCGACCTGCGTGAATGGTTTGACAATGACTTCGCTCCAGACACCTGCCGCCATATAGGGGTCAGCGCTTGCCCATGCAGTCGCTTCGTCGAGGTCCGGGAACTCAGCGACGATCAGGCTGCCTGTGTAGCCGGACTCACCCGGCTCTGTTGAGTCGATTGCCGGATGCGGTCCGGCGAGAACCAGTCGTCCGGCATCGCGAAGCGCGGCAACGCGATCGAGGTGAGCTGTACGTGCGAGCTTGCGTCCGTTGAGGCTGTCAGGCACATCCGTACCGGAGATTGCATAGAGCATCATCAGCTCTCCGTATGATTTTCAGGTTCTGTTGGCAGGCCGTGGCGACTCAGCCAAAAAGCCTGCAGCAACACAAAGACCAGTGTCATGCCGAGCAGGCCGAACAGCTTGAAGTTGACCCAGGCGCCCTCGGAGAAGTTGTAGGCAACATACAGGTTCGCCGCACCGGAGAGCAGGAAAAAACCGGCCCACATCAGGTTGAGTCGCTGCCAGTCCTGCGCCAACAGCCTGATTTCACCCTTGGCTACCGATTCAAGCAGTCGCTGCATCATCGGTTTGTTGCCGGCATAGCGGCTGACCACCAGGACGGCGCAAAATGCCCAGTTGAGCACCGTCGGTTTCCACTTGAATACGAGATCGTTATTGATCGCCAGGCTGATCCCGCCGAGCACGACAACAAGCGCCGCAGATGCGAGCAGCATGCGGCTGACGGTGCGTTTGATCGCATAGGTGATCACGACCTGCAGGGTCATGGCGACCATGATGACCGCAATCGCTGTCTTGATGTCGGTAAGCCAGTAGGCGATGACGAAAGCGACGATTGGCAGAAAATCAATAAAGAGTTGCATCAGAACCAGTTCCGGAGCCTGTTCGCATGATACTCAAATCATGCCCCGGATTTGGCCGTCCGTTAGAATGGCGGTATGTCACAGCGCTTCCAGGTCCATCCCCTGAATCCCCAGCTCCGTCTGATTCGCCAGGCGGCAGAGCTGATTCGCGAAGGCAGTCTGATCGTGTATCCGACCGATTCCGGCTATGCCTTTGGCTGGCATATCGGTAACCGTGACGCGGCTGAGCGCCTGCAGCGTATCCGCCAGACTGGCAAGGACCACAACTTCACCTTGGTCTGTCGCGATTTGTCTGAAATTGCCACCTATGCCCGCATAGAGAATTCCACCTACCGTCTGCTGCGTGCCCATACGCCCGGCGCCTATACCTTTATTCTCCGCGCCACGCGGGAGGTACCACGGCGCCTGCAAAACCCGAAGCAGCAAACGGTAGGTATCCGGGTGCCGGACCATCCGGTGCCGCTCGCACTGCTGGCAGAACTCGGCGAGCCGCTGATGAGTTCCACGCTGATCCTGCCGGACCATGATCTGCCTCTTGCTGATCCGGATGACATATGGGAAATATTGTCTGGTCGCATCGACCTGCTGATCGACAGCGGCAACTGCGGGCTGGATCCGACCACAGTCGTGGATCTCACCGGAGACTATCCGCAGGTACTGCGGCATGGCAGTGGTGACGCGAGCGCATTCGCCTGAGGGCGCCAGTCGGCTCATCACCGTATACTTGCCAGCATGCCAGGGACGGACACAGCAGCCTCTATCCAGCTACTCGCGGCTGCAGTGATCCCTGTCCTGTTCGCTATCGCGCTGCATGAAACCGCACATGGCTGGATGGCCCGCTACTTCGGCGATCGCACCGCAGAGATGCTGGGCCGTCTGACGCTGAACCCCATCAAGCACATCGACCCGATCGGCACGATTGCGATGCCGCTCATCCTGACTCTGCTGGGTCTGCCGGCATTTGGCTGGGCGAAGCCGGTGCCGGTTGTGGCTGCCAATATGCGGGACCCCAAGCGCAACATGATTGCGGTTGCGGCGGCAGGCCCGGTCAGTAATCTGTTGATGGCGCTGCTCTGGGCTGTGGTGTTCCGCATAGTGCTGGGCTGGGACCAGCCCCAGCTGGGCCTTCGTCAGTTTCTGCTTTCCATGTCGCAAATAGGCATACAGTTCAATGTATTACTGGCGGTATTTAATATGATTCCCATACCACCGCTGGACGGCGGGCGGGTGCTGCGCGGCCTGTTGCCCGAGCCCTATGGCATGAAGCTCGATGCCGCCGAGCGCTGGGGCCTTATACTTGTGCTGCTGTTGCTGACATTCGGAATTCTTAGTCGAATACTTTTGCCGGTGATGAGCTGGTTTATCGATCTCATCCTGTTGCTCGTGGGCGTTTAAGCAGATGACGGAAGAAGAGGTGCAGGTTTCTGCTCCGGAGCTGGAACCCGTCGCAGAAGTGCAAGCGGGGCCGGCACAGGCGGAAATGCCGTTTGCCATCGTTGCCGGTGAGGCGGTAACCCAGTTACCGCAGGATCTCTATATCCCGCCCTATGCCCTCGAGGTCTTTCTCGAGGCTTTTGAAGGACCACTCGATCTGCTGCTCTATCTGATTCGCAGGCAGAACCTCGATATCCTCAATATCCCGATCGCCGAAATCACCCGCCAGTACGTCCAGTACATCGAGCTGATGGAAGAACTGCAGCTGGAGCTGGCCGGTGAGTATCTGCTGATGGCGGCCATGCTGGCCGAGATCAAGTCGCGCATGCTGTTGCCGCGTATCGGCGATGATGAAGACGAGGAGTCAGATCCGCGTGCAGAGCTGGTACGCCGGCTGCAGGAGTACGAGCGCTACAAGCAGGCGGCTACCGATCTGGACACCATTCCGCGGCTGGAGCGTGAGACGCACCAGGCCAGTGCAGAGATGACCGAACGCACCGTCGTGACCCGGTTGCCGGATCTGACCCTGAAGGAACTGTTGCTGGCCTTCAGGGATGTGCTGATGCGGGCCGAGATGCTTGCGCATCATCACATCACACGTGAGCCGCTGTCGGTGCGGCAGCGGATGTCTGACGTTCTGTTGAGAGTGCAGGGCACATCATTCGTGGATTTTTTGGCCTTGTTTGATCCGACCGAAGGTCGCATGGGCGTTACGGTGACCTTTCTGGCACTGCTTGAGCTGCTGAAAGAATCGCTGATTGAGGTTGTGCAGACCGAATCCTATGCGCCAATTCACGTCCGGGCCGCATCGGCACGCCCCGTTCTTGCCGAGGGGCAGGCCGAGGCGGAGGCAGAACCCGCAGAACTGCAAGGTTGATGGATCGATATGGAAACTGAACAGCTGAAATTTATCGTCGAGGCGGCTTTGCTTGCCGCTGCACGGCCGCTGGACCTGGCCACGCTGCAGGGCCTTTTCGGCGATGAACATCCGCCGGAGCGCGATGATCTGCGCGCGGCCATCGTCGCGCTGCAGGCTGATTATGAAGACCGCGGCATCACGGTTCAGGAAGTAGCCAGCGGTTTTCGTATCCAGTTGCGGACGACCATGTCCGCATGGGTATCGCATCTATGGGAAGAGCGGGCGCCGCGCTATTCGCGGGCGCTGATGGAAACGCTGTCGATCATCGCCTACCGGCAGCCGGTGACACGGGGCGATATCGAGGAAATCCGCGGCGTCGGCGTAACGACCAACATCATGCGCACGCTGCTGGAACGAAACTGGATTCGTGTCGTCGGGTTTCGCGATGTGCCGGGCAAACCGGCGATCTACGGCACGACGAAGGATTTCCTGGATTACTTCGGACTGAAGCGTCTCGATGAACTGCCGCCGCTTGCAGATCTCAAGGACCTGGAATCGCTGACCGCGCAGCTCGACCTCGGAGATGGTGAAGCGCTGCCCGGCAGCCTCGCTGAGCTGACAGCTGAGGCTGAGGGTATGGATGACGATGAGTTTGATGAACTGGCTACCGTTACGCCGATATCCGAAGCGCGCGGTGCAGCGGTGCCGGTGCACGCTGATGAAACGTCAGCGCCTGGCGATGGCGAGCAGCACAGTGCGACCGTCGTGCCAATCAAGGCACGCTGATTACCGCCCGGAACATCGAGCACCATGACTGAACGCCTGCAGAAGGTGCTGGCGGCTGCGGGTGTGGGCTCGCGGCGCGTCATCGAGCAATGGATCAGTGCCGGGCGCATCACGGTCAACGGAAATATCGCGACGCTGGGCACCAAGGTCACGGGCCGGGAACGCATCCTCGTCGATGGCCGGCCGGTACCGGCTTTGCGCAAGTCGCGCCCCGGTCCCCGGGTGCTGATTTATCACAAGCCGGCCGGTGAAGTGTGCAGCCGCAGCGATCCCGAGGGACGGCCGACGGTTTTCGACCGGTTGCCACCGCTGGAGGGCAGTCGCTGGATCAGCGTCGGCCGACTCGATATCGCGACATCGGGTCTGCTGCTGCTGACTACCGATGGCGGGCTGGCCAACACGCTCATGCATCCGTCGAGCGGGATCGAACGTGAATATGCCGTGCGGGTGCAGGGCACAGTGACAGCACAGACACTCGCGCTGCTTCGTCAGGGCGTGGAACTCGAAGACGGTCCGGCCGCTTTCGACCTCGTCGAAACTGCCGGTGGCGAAGGTTCCAACCAGTGGTTCAAGGTCGTGGTCGCCGAAGGTCGTAACCAGCTGGTCAGGCGAGTGTGGGCTGCGGTTGACTGCCGCGTGAGTCGGCTGATCCGTGTCCGTTATGGTCCGGTCAGTCTGCCGCGTTCGGTGCGCGCAGGGCATCATCGCCTGCTGAAGGAGGCGGAGCTGAACCGCGTGTATATCGCAGCCGGGTTGCGCAGCGCAGACGAAGACGAAGAGAGCTGATTACTACTGGCAGTCGATGCTCTGGCCAGTCACGCCGTGTGAGGCTGGTCCGATCAGATACAGATACGGTCCCATCAGGGCGGCTGGCTCGGGCCGGGTTTCGGGGTCTTCGCCCGGATAGGCTTCACGCCGCATCCGCGTCCGGCAGGCACCGGGATTGATGCTGTTCACCCGGAGTCGTCCCTCATTTTCATCGGCCAGCACCTGGCTCAGGTTCTCGATGCCGGCCTTGGCTACCGCATAGGCGCCCCAGTAGGCTCGTCCCCGCCGACCGACACTGCTGCTGGTGAAGATCACCGAAGGGTCTGCTGACTTGCGCAGCAGGGGCAGCAGGGTCTGTGTGAGGATGAAGGGCACGTTCAGGTCGAGATGCATGACCTGATGCCAGATGCCGATATCATAGTGGTCGATCGGCGCACGCTCGCCGAGCATGGCTGCGTTATGCAGCAGGCCATCGAGCCGGCCCCAGTTGCTGCCGATCTGTTCAGCAAGCTGGGTGTAGTCGGGACCATGCGCCCTGGCGAGATCGAGTGTGGCGATAATCGGTTCAGGTCCGCCCGCGGCCAGGATTTCGTCATAGACCTGTTCGAGTTTGCGCACGGTCCTGCCCAGCAGGATCACGCTGGCACCGTGCTGAGCGAAAGCGTGGGCGGCTGCCCGTCCCAGTCCATCACCGGCACCAGTGACAAGGATGACCCGGTCACGCAAGACGTCGGCGGCTGGTTGATAGGCTTTGGCGGCTGCGGATGTCATGGCTTCAGCTGTATCCAAGAATGAGCTGTGAGAGTTCGCCGGGCGTGCTGACGACAAAGTCGGCATCCCAGGCGTCGGGATCCTGTCCGGGCTCAATATAGCCGTAACGCACCGCGATAGTAGCGGTGCCCGCAGCCCGGCCCGATTCGATATCGCGGCGCGCATCGCCGACATAGATCGAGTGTTCGGGCAGGGCGGCGATCTGTTCCAGTGCATAAAGAATCGGGCGCGGATGCGGTTTGCGCTCGGCCAGCGTGTCGCCGCTTACCGTACAGGCTGAGCGTTCGAGCAGACCGAGCGCGGCCAGCAGGGGTTCTGTGAACTGACGGGGCTTGTTGGTGACGACTCCCCAGTGAATGCGCCGCTGTTCAAGTCTGGTCAGCAGCGGCTCCATATCGGGGAACAGGCGTGTTTCACTGACCAGGCGCGCCGAATACAGCTGCTGGAACTGCTGCTGCAGATCGGGACGTCGTGACGGGTCTGTGCCCGGGAATGCTGCGCGCAGCAGTCCGAGCGTACCGTTGGATACCTGGGCCCTGGCTGTTTCCCACGCCAGTACCGGAACAGACCGCAACCGGCAGAGTTCGTTTAGTGCAGCGACCATGTCGGGCGCCGTATCGAGCAGCGTTCCATCCAGATCAAACAGAACCGCAGCGGGCAATGCCGGCGCCGACCAGCGTGGCATCAGTCAGCGGCTCCGTGCGGGCGGCGAAAGTGCGCGAAGTAATTGACACCCACATCACCACCCAGACTGAATGTGCGGCTAAGCGGGTTGTAGTGACCACCGATCAGGGCCTCAAGGCTCAGCCCGGCATGACGTGCCCAGGCATCGAGTTCCGAGGGCCGGATGAGTTTCCCGTAGTGATGCGTGCCCCGCGGCACGAGCCTGGTCAGGTATTCGGCGCCGACGATGGCGGTCAGGAAAGCGCGCGGCGTGCGGTTGAGAGTCGATACGATGATGCTGCCACCCGGTTTGACCAGCCGCGCGCAGGCGGCAATGAGCGACGCAGGATCAGGCACGTGTTCCAGCAGTTCCATGCAGGTGACGGCATCAAAGCTGCCGGGCGAGCTTTGCGCGAGGTCTTCCGCTGACATATGCAGATAGGTGACCGGCAGCGGCCCCGATTCCAGTAGATGCAGACGCGCGATATCGAGCACTTCGGCTGACATGTCGATACCGGCAACCTCCGCGTCGCGTCTGGCCATGGCTTCGCTGAGCAGTCCGCCGCCGCAACCCACATCGACGACACGCTTGCCCTGCAGGCCGATGCGCTGGTCCACCAGCTCAGTGCGTGCCGGATTGATGTCGTGCAGGGTGCGGAATTCACCGTCGGGATCCCACCAGCGGCTGGCAAGCGCGCCAAAATGCGCCAGTTCTGCCGGATTGGCATTTGCCTGTTCAGTCATCTGCAACGCTCTCCGTAGTTGCTGAAAGGCGCGCCCGCCATGCTGCCCCGCGCGCCCGGAGCAGGGCGGATGCGCCCAGCCGCGGCGGGCCGTCGGCCAGCAACTGTCGGCCGGCTACCCAGACATCGCTGACCTGGTCGCGCGAAGCTGCATAGACCAGATGGGAAACCGGATCGTAAACCGGCTGGGTGGCAGCCGCGGACAAGTCTACACAGATCACATCGGCTTCCTTGCTGGCCAGGAGTGAGCCGATGCGATCGCCAAGACCAAGTGCCTGTGCACCATTGAGTGTCGCCATGCTGAGCACCGCTGCTGCCGGTGCGACGTCGGCACGTTGTGCCACCCCCTTGGCGAGCAGCGCACAGCTGCGCATCTCGCCAAACATGTCCAGATCGTTATTACTGCCAGCGCCATCAGTGCCCAGCGCTATATTGACGCCGGCGCTGGCGAGTTCCGCAACCGGACAGAAGCCGCTTGCCAGCTTGAGATTCGATTCAGGGCAATGGACCACGCTGACACCGCGCTCGCGCAGCAAGGCGATTTCCTCCGGTACGAGCTGGGTCATATGTACGGCAGCCAGGAGTGGCGTGAGCAGGCCCAGGTCGTCGAGTCGCTGCAGCGGCCGGCGCGAAAAACGTCGCTCGCTCTCCGCCAGCTCGTCGGCAGTTTCATGGACATGCATGTGGATTTGCGTGTCGAGTTCGTTGGCCAGCAGCTGAATCTGCCTGAAGCTGCTGTCTGCAACCGTGTACGGCGCGTGCGGCGCGAACACCATCGAGATGCGCGGATGGCCGCGAAACTGATCGCGCACCGCCAGGCCCTTGCGCAGATACTCTTCGGCGTTCTGTGCCCAGACCGTCGGATGCTCCAGCACGATCATGCCAATGCAGGCGCGGAGACCACTGGCATCGACGGCGCGTGCAATGACGTCCGGAAAGAAATACATGTCGTTGAAGCAGGTAGTGCCACCGCGAAGCATTTCCAGCATGGCGAGTTCGGCGCCGTCCCGCACGAAGCCGGCGTCCACCCAGCGCGCTTCGGCCGGCCAGATGTGCTGGCCGAGCCAGGTATCCAGCGGCATATCGTCGGCAAGCCCGCGGAACAGCGTCATCGGACTGTGGGTATGGGCGTTGACCAGCCCCGGCAGCAATACATGGTTTGGTCGCCGGACAAACTCCACGGCGGCATAACGCCGAGTGGCTTCGGCGGTGGGCAACAGATCGACAATCTGGCCGTCGCGCACCACCAGGGCATGGTCATCGAGAACCTGCCCCTCGGGTTCTACGGGCACGATCCAGCGGGCGGTGATGATGAGGTCAGCAGGCTGCATGGGACAGGTTTCCGGCGGCGGCATAATGCCTGATCCGTGGTAGCATAGCGCGTGTCCCGGAGACCATTTTTTTAACACCACAACGATCGACCGAGCCGCCTCCAGCCTGGCGGATAGACGCCATGCCGGGGATGGCTGTGTGTGGATCGTTGTCTGGCGGAATCTGCTGTATCGATGGCTGAAGTAGCCAAGGAAATTTTCCAGGTCAATCTCGAAGACGAGATGCGGAAGTCCTATCTGGACTACGCGATGAGCGTCATCGTCGGTCGTGCGCTGCCGGATGTGCGCGATGGCCTGAAACCGGTCCACCGCCGCGTCCTGCATGCGATGCGGGAGCTGGGCAATGACCATACCAAGGCCTACAAGAAATCTGCGCGCGTGGTCGGTGATGTCATCGGTAAATACCATCCGCATGGCGATACGGCCGTCTATGACGCGATCGTGCGCATGGCGCAGCCATTTTCAATGCGTTATCTGCTGGTGGACGGGCAGGGCAACTTCGGTTCCGTAGACGGCGATTCGCCAGCCGCCATGCGTTATACCGAAGTGCGCATGACCCGGATCACCAGTGAACTGCTGGCCGACATCGACAAGGGTACGGTTGATTTCGTGCCCAACTACGACGGTTCCGAGACTGAGCCGTCGGTACTGCCTGCGCGGATTCCCAATCTGCTGGTCAACGGGTCCTCCGGTATCGCCGTAGGCATGGCGACCAATATTCCACCGCATAATCTCGGCGAGGTTGTTACGGCGACACTGGCCCTGATCGACAACCCGGCGATCACCACTGCTGAACTGATGGTGATCGTGCCCGGCCCGGATTTTCCGACCGCTGGCATCATCAACGGTTCGCAGGGCATTCATTCGGCATACACCACGGGTCGTGGCCGGATACATATCCGTGCGCGCGTACATGTCGAGGAATTCGGCGACCGTGGTCGTGAGGCGCTGATCGTTACGGAGCTGCCATACCAGGTCAACAAGGCGCGACTGATCGAGAAGATTGCCGAACTGGTCCGCGACAAGAAGCTGGAAGGTATCAGCGAGCTGCGCGACGAGTCCGACAAGGACGGCATGCGCGTGGTCATCGAACTGCGCCGCGGCGAGTCTTCCGAGGTGGTGCTCAACAACCTCTACAAGCAGACGCCGCTCGAGAGCGTATTTGGCATCAACATGGTCGCCTTGCGTGACGGGCAACCGCGGCTATTCGATCTCAAGACCCTCATCGAGTGTTTCGTCCGTCACCGGCGCGAGGTGGTCACCCGCCGGACGATTTTCGACCTGCGCAAGGCGCGCGAGCGCGCACACATCCTCGAAGGCCAGGCAGTGGCCCTGGCAAATATCGATCCCGTGATTGCAGTGATCAAGGCTTCGCCAACGCCGCCGGAAGCGCGCGAGGCGCTGACCAGTCGGGTCTGGTCGCCGGGCGCAGTGACCGGAATGCTGGCCCGGGCGGGTAATGTGTCCACCCGGCCCGACGACGCAGCAGCCGACTTCGGTCCGGGTCCGGACGGTTACCGGCTGTCGCTGGTCCAGGCGCAGGCGATTCTCGATCTGCGCCTGCAGCGGCTCACGGGTCTCGAGCAGGACAAGATCATCAACGAGTACCAGGAACTGCTGTCGCGGATCCGCGAGTACACCGAGATTCTCGCCGACCCGGACCGCCTGATCGCTGTCATCCGCGCCGAGCTTATGGAGATCCGCGACAATTATGCGGACGCCCGTCGCACGGAGATTATCCAGGACCACTCGAGCCTGGAGATGGAAGACCTGATTCCCGAGGAAGATGTGGTCGTGACGCTCTCGCATGGCGGCTATGCCAAGGCGCAGAGTGTGAGCGACTATCAGGTGCAGCGTCGCGGAGGCCGGGGGCGTACAGCCGCGAAGGTCAAAGAAGAAGACTTCATCGACAAGCTCTTCATCGCCAACACTCACGATACCCTGTTGTGCTTTACCAGCACCGGCAAGATGTACTGGCTGAAGGTTTATCAGGTTCCGCGCGCCGGGCATGGCGCACGCGGCCGGCCTATGGTGAACCTGCTGCCGCTCGAGCCCGATGAGCGTATCAACGCGGTATTGCCGGTGCGGCAGTTCAGTGAGAGTAACTACATCTTCATGGTCACCAGTGACGGTACCGTCAAGAAGACTGCGCTGGATGCCTTCTCGCGACCGCGCACCGCAGGTATCCGCGCCATCGATCTGCACGAAGGTGACCGGCTGGTCGATGTTGCGATTACGGATGGCGAATGCGACATCATGCTGTGCGCAAGCACCGGCAAGGCGATCCGCTTTTCGGAGTCGGACGTGCGGCCGATGGGTCGGGCGGCGGCCGGTGTACGCGGTATGCGCATTCCGGAAGGACACGAGATCATCGCGCTGCTGATTCTCGGGGAAGGTGAAGTGCTCACCGCCACCGAGACCGGTTACGGCAAGCGCACGGCAGTTGAGGAGTTCCCGGTGCAGGGTCGTGGGGGTCAGGGCGTCATCGCTATCCAGACTTCAGATCGAAATGGCCGCATGGTCGGTGCGATCCAGGCTCGGGATGAAGATGAAATCATGCTGATCAGCAGCGGCGGGACGCTGGTGCGTACGCCGGTGGCGCAGATTTCGCAGCAGGGCCGCAACACGCAGGGCGTGCGGCTGATCCGCATCGGCGACGAAGAGCGGCTGGTCGGACTCGACCGCATCGTTCCCGGGACCGATGAGGATGACGGTGAGTCGGCAGAATAGTCGCCATTACCGCAAGCCGCTTTCCAGACAATATTTCACGAGAGAAGCAGATGACAAGGGTAATTAATTTCAGTGCGGGCCCGGCTGCGTTGCCGCTCGAAGTCCTGCAACAGGCGCAGGCCGAAATGACCGACTGGAACGGCACGGGTATGTCGGTGATGGAGATAAGCCATCGGAGCAAGGAATTCATCAAGGTTGCGGAACAGGCGGAAGCCGATCTGCGGGAGCTGATGCAGATCCCGGCCGACTACTCGGTGCTGTTCCTGCAAGGTGGTGCGACGACGCATTTCGCCCTGCTGCCGATGAATTTGTCGACACCCACGCAGGCCGTCGATTACCTGGTTACCGGCAGCTGGTCCAAAAAGGCCAGCAAGGAAGCGGCAGCGGTACGCAAGGTGAACATCGTTGCAGATGGTTCCGGGTCGAACCATATGGATATCCCGGCGCGGGCGGGCTGGAAGCTCGATCCCGATGCGGCCTATGTCCATTACTGCGCGAATGAGACGATCAGCGGTCTCGAGATGCATGAGCCGCCTGATGTCGGCTCCGTGCCGCTGATCGCTGATATGTCTTCTACGATCCTGTCGCGTCCGGTCGATGTGCGGAAGTTCGGTGTGATCTATGGCGGTGCACAGAAGAATATCGGCCCCTCAGGTCTGGTGATCCTCATCGTGCGCAAGGATCTCCTGGAGCGCGCACCGGCGGGCCTGCCGGCGATTCTCAAGTATTCGTCGCATGCGGCAGCCGGCTCGATGCTGAATACGCCGCCGACATTTGGCTGGTATATCGCCGGTCTGGTTTTTGCCTGGCTGAAGCGCCAGGGTGGCCTGCAGAAAATGGCGGAGATCAACCGGCGCAAGGCCGAACTTCTCTATCATGCGATCGACGCCTCGTCTTTCTATAGCAATCCGGTGGCGAAGCCGCACCGCTCGTGGATGAATGTGACGTTTACGCTGGCTGATGCAGCACTGGACGCGGATTTTCTCAGTGAGTCGAAGAAGGCCGGACTGACCAATCTGAAAGGGCATCGCGATGTGGGCGGCATGCGTGCCAGCATCTACAACGCCACCTCCGAGGCTGGTGTGGCGGCGCTCGTGCAGTTTATGGCCGACTTCGAGAAGCGACGCGGTTGAAGACGCGGACAATTGAATCCAGACAGAGGTTGATACAGTGAGCGTGAAGGCGACATACAAGATTTTGACCCTCAACAGCATTTCGGTTGAGGGCTTGCAGCGCTTGCCGCGTGAGCGTTACGAGGTCGCTTCAGACATCGGCCATCCGGATGCCATCATGGTGCGTTCTGCGAAGATGCACGATATGGCGATTCCGGAGTCGGTGCTCGCTGTTGCTAGGGCTGGTGCAGGTGTCAACAACGTACCGGTTGCCGCACTGGCCAAGCGTGGCATCCCGGTATTCAATGCGCCCGGCGCCAATGCCAATGCGGTCAAGGAACTGGTGCTGGCGGGCATGCTGCTTGCGGCGCGCAACATCTGCCAGGCCTGGAACTTCGTCGAGAACCTGAAAGAAGACGGTGCAGCGCTCGACAAGGCGGTGGAAAGCGGCAAGAAGCAGTACGTTGGCTTCGAGTTGCCTGGCCGCACGCTGGGTGTGATCGGTCTGGGTGCGATTGGCGTGCAGGTGGCAAATGCTGCAATAAACCTCGGCATGCGCGTGGTCGGCTTCGATCCTCAGGTCACCGTTGAGCGTGCCTGGCAACTGTCCGCTGCTGTCGAACAGGCGCGCAGTCTGGACGAGCTGTTCAGCAAGGCGGATTTCCTGACCGTGCATGTGCCGCTGCTCGATGCGACCCGCGCGCTGGTCAATGAAGCGCGCATCAAGCTGATGCCGGCCAAGGCGGTAATCCTCAATTTTTCCCGTGGCGAAATCGTTGACGAAGCTGCGGTCGCTGCTGCCCTGGGCTCCGGGAAACTGACTGCCTATATCAGTGATTTTCCGAGCCGGGCGCTCATCGGCAATCCGCGGGTGATTTCGCTGCCGCACCTCGGTGCTTCAACCCATGAGGCTGAATCAAACTGTGCGGTGATGGTTGCGGACAATCTTCGCGCCTACCTTGAGCATGGCGTCATCCGTTATTCGGTGAACTTCCCGGAGGCCGATCTGCCGCGGACTACGCCGCACCGGATCACGATCGCCAATGCCAATGTGCCGAACATGGTCGGCCAGATATCCACCTGTCTGGGTGATGCCGGGCTGAATATTGCCGATTTGCTCAACAAGTCGCGCGGCGAAGTGGCCTATACGATTGTCGATCTCGACGGTCCGGTGAAAGAAGAGACGCTCGCGCGGATCCGTGGCATCAGTGGTGTGCTGAGCGTACGCTACCTCAACGAACAGCCCGGCTGAGTCCTGAATGGTCAAGAAACGGCAGAAATCAGCCACGCGCAAGACCAGCCCCAAAGCTCCGGCCCTGGGTGTGCTGCGCGAGCAGATCGACGCCGTCGACAAGCATATCCAGGCGCTGATCGCCGAGCGTGCCGGCCTGGCGCAGCGGGTTGCTGTGGCAAAGGGCGAGGGCGTTCCGGCTACGGGTTACTACCGTCCTGAACGTGAGGCCGAGGTGCTGCGCGGTGTTGTGGCACGCAACCAGGGTCCGTTGACTGACGAGGAAATGGTCCGGCTGTTTCGCGAGATCATGTCGGCCTGCCTCGCCCAGGAGCAGCCGCTCAAGGTCGGTTATCTGGGGCCTGAAGGCACGTTCACTCAGTCTGCTGTATACAAGCACTTCGGCCACTCAGTCCGCGCGCTGCCGCTCGGCATGATCGATGAGGTCTTTCATGAGGTCGAGTCGGGTGCTGCAGATTTCGGTGTGGTGCCGATCGAGAACTCCACCGAAGGCACGGTCAACCATACGCTCGACATGTTCCTGACCTCGCCGCTAAAGATCTGCGGTGAAGTCGAAATGCGTATCCGCCAGCATCTGCTCGGTAATGTGTCGGGCCTGGACAAGGTATTGCGGGTCAGTGCCCATCCGCAGTCGCTGGCCCAGTGTCGTGCGTGGTTGCGGGAATATTTGCCAAGCGCCGAGTTGCTGTCTGCGAGCAGCAATGCCGAGGGCGCGCGCCGGGCGCGTGACGAGGCGGGCACGGCTGCGATTGCCGGTGATGCGGCAGCCGAGGTTTACGGCCTGCAGAAACTGGTCACCGATATCGAGGACCGCCCGGACAACACCACCCGCTTTCTGGTGATCGGCAGGGATCTGCTGGCAGCCAGCGGTTGTGACAAGACCAGTCTGCTGCTCTCAACGCAGGATACGGAAGATGCTGGCGCCCTGCAGAAACTGCTGGCGCCGCTCGCTGAGCATCAGGTCAATATGAGCCGAATCGAGTCGCGGCCGTCGCGGCGCCGCAAATGGCACTACGTGTTCTTCGTCGACATCGACGGCCACGCCGAGCAAAAGAATGTCGCGCAGGCGCTGGCCGGACTGCAGAAGCGTGCCCAGCTGTTCCGGATACTTGGTTCCTATCCCAAGGCCGTACTCTAAAGCGCTGGATGCAGATGCCCGGGCCGGATCGCTTTTCAGCACTTGCCGCCGAGGGAGTGCTCGGCCTCAAGCCGTACGTACCGGGCAAGCCGGTTGCAGAGCTGGAGCGCGAGTACGGCATTCGTGATTCGATCAAGCTGGCCTCCAACGAGAATCCGCTCGGGCCACCACCGGCCAGTGTCCGCGCAATAAGTGCGGCGCTCGGTGATCTGGCGCTATACCCGGATGGTGCTGCTTTCGAACTGAAGAATACGCTGGCGAAGCGGCTGGCCGTCGATCCGGCACAGATCACGGTCGGCAACGGTTCCAATGAACTGCTGTCACTGGTTGCCGAAACATTCCTGACGCCGGCCACCGAGGCGATCTATTCGCAGTTTGCCTTTTTGATCTATGCGCTGTCGGTGCAGGCAACCGGAGCGGCTGCCCGCGTGGCGCCGGCGAATGCGGTCGGCCATGCACAAGCGCTGGGCCATGATCTGGCGGCAATGAAACGGCTGGTTACGCCAGCAACGCGGCTCGTCTTTATCGCCAATCCAAATAACCCAACCGGCACCTGGCTCGGTGCCGGGGAACTGCGGGCATTCATCGGCAGTCTCCCCGCGCACGTACTGGTTCTGCTCGATGAGGCATACGGGGAGTACGTCGCAGGCTCTGACTGGCCTGATACGGTGCGCTGGCTCGACGAGTTTCCCAATCTGATCGTCACGCGTACTTTTTCCAAGATGTATGCGCTGGCCGGCCTGCGGGTCGGTTATTCGGTCAGCCATCCGCAAGTCGTTGAGCTGCTGAATCGCGTGCGTCAACCTTTCAACGTGAACTCGCTGGCGCAGGTCGCGGCCTGTGCGGCGCTCGACGATGCAGCGCATGTCATGCGTTCGCGGCAGTTGAATGCGCAGGGACTGGTACAGCTGAGCAGCGGTCTGAGTGCGCTCGGCTGGCGCGTATCGCCGTCAGCAGGCAACTTCGTGCTGGCCGATACGGGCGGTCCGGCACTGCCCTGGTACGAAAAGCTCCTGCGTGCCGGGGTCATCGTACGGCCGGTTGCCAATTATGGCTTGCCTGATCATCTGCGCATCACGGTCGGGCTCCCGGACCAGAATGAACGGCTGCTGTCTGCACTGCGCAGTCTGATGGCCGGGAAGGCGCCGAAACCATGAGCAGCTCTTTCACGATCAGGCCATCGCGACGTGTTGCCGGCACGATGCGGGTGCCGGGCGACAAGTCGATCTCGCACCGTGCCCTGATGCTCGGTGCCATCGCCAGCGGCAAGACCAGGGTCTCGGGCTTTCTGCCCGGTGAAGACTGTATGGCGACGTTGGCAGCCGTGCGTGCGATGGGCATCGATGTTGAGCAGCACGATGCGACCACGATTACGGTGATGGGTAAAGGGCTGCACGGATTGCGTGCGGCTTCCGGGGCGCTCGATATGGGCAACTCGGGTACGGCGATGCGCCTCTTCATGGGGCTGCTTGCGGCGCAGGGTTTCGACAGCCAACTGACTGGCGATGAATCGCTGAGCCGCCGTCCGATGGAGCGGGTCGCGGTGCCGCTGCGGCTGATGGGTGCAGAAATCAGCACCACTGATGGCAGACCGCCCGTGCACATTTCTGGCCGCCGTACACTGCAGGGCATCCGCTACGACATGCCGGTCGCCAGTGCCCAGCTGAAGTCCGCGCTGCTGCTGGCAGGGTTGTACGCCGATGGCGACACGGTGTTGGCCGAGCCGGCAGTGACCCGCGATCACACCGAACGGATGCTCGTCAGCCTCGGTCAGCCGGTGCGCCGTGACGGGCAGATCGTGAGCCTGCGCGCAACCGGGCAGCTGAATGGCACCGACATAAGCGTGCCCGGCGATCTTTCCTCGGCTGCATTCTTTGTGCTTGCCGGCTGCCTGGCAGCGGAAGGCGAGCTGGTCATCGACAACGTCGGGCTGAATCCCACCCGTACCGGCATCCTGCGCATACTCAAGCTGATGGGTGCCGACCTGCGCGTGGAACCGGCAACTGACAACGGCGCCGAGCCCGTGGGGCGTCTGATCGTTCGACCATCCGGACTGCAGGGCGTGGCGATTCCGCCGGAGCTGGTACCGCTGGCCATCGATGAATTCCCGATGGTGTTTGTCGCTGCGGCGCTTGCGCGCGGCGAGACCCTGGTGAGCGGTGCGGCGGAGCTGCGGCACAAGGAAAGCGATCGCATCAGTGTGATGGTGGCCGGGCTTCGCACGCTGGGCATCGAGGTCGATGAACTGCCTGACGGTGCGCGTATCCGTGGCGGCCGTTTCAGCAGCGGCACGATCGATAGCCACGGCGATCATCGGGTGGCAATGTCTTTTGCCGTGGGTGCCGCCCGTGCCGCGGGGCCGGTGCGGATTCTGGACACCGCCAACGTTGCGACGTCCTTTCCTGATTTCGTGAGGCAGGCGTCTGCGGTCGGCCTGGCCATTGAGGCGGATGCCAGTGGCTGACGCGACTGCCAGCGGAGTCCCGGTGACAACCCTCGATGGCCCCGGCGGGGCGGGCAAGGGCACGATCAGCCGCTTGCTGGCCGAGCGGCTTGGATGGCACCTGCTCGACAGCGGGGCCCTGTACCGGCTTGTCGCGCTTGAGGCTGCCAATAGCGCTGTGGCCCTGGACGCCGAGGCCGAGGTTGCGCAGATCGCGGGCAGTCTGGATGTGCGCTTCGATGCGTCAGGCGGCGAGGAGCGGGTCTGGCTGCGCGGTTCTGATGTCACACAGGCGATTCGTACCGAGGCCTGCGGTCAGGGCGCTTCAGTGGTTGCCGTGCTGCCAGCGGTGCGGGCGGCGCTTGTCGAGCGGCAACGGAATTTCCGTCAGCTGCCGGGACTGGTCGCGGATGGCCGCGATATGGGTACGGTTATTTTCCCGGATGCAGGGCTCAAGGTCTTCCTGACGGCAAGCGTTGAGGAACGGGCCCGCAGACGCCATAAGCAGTTGAAGGACAAGGGTATTGATGTTAGCCTTGCGGCCCTTTCAAGGGACATGGCGGACCGCGACCGGCGTGATTCGGAGCGGTCTGTCGCACCGTTGAGTCCCGGTCAGGACGCGCGAATTCTGGATACCACCGGTATGTCCATACCTGAGGTGGTGGCTTTGATGTCGCGCTGGGTCAGCGAACGTTTCCCCGGGGCTTCACGGCAACGGGGTTGAGTGCCTAAATGGGTCTGGCCGGCAGAATTGCTGGCTGGTTTTTTGGCTGTAGCCGTCACTCATCCCGATTGGTGAGCGTACGTTTCGATAAACCATGGGTCTGCCTTCGGGCAGGTGTGTAACAAATGACTGAAAATTTCGCCGAACTTTTCGAGCAGAGTCTCGCCAACCAGCGCATCAAGCCAGGCACGATCCTTACGGGTCGGGTAGTAGAAGTTTCCTCCGAGGCCGTCGTCGTCAGCGCCGGTCTCAAATCCGAAGCAGTAATCCCCGCCAGCCAGTTCAAGAACGAACGCGGCGAGATGGAGGTCAAGGTCGGCGACGATGTCGAGGTTGCACTCGACTATCTTGAAGACGGCTTCGGCGAAACCAAGCTCTCGCGTGAACGCGCCAAGCGCGTGCGGACCTGGGAATCCCTTGAGGACGCATTCGAGAACAGCAAGATCGTCAAGGGCGTGATCAACGGGCGCGTAAAAGGCGGCTTTACCGTCGATATCGAATTTGTCCGTGCATTCTTGCCGGGCTCGCTGGTCGATGTACGGCCGGTACGTGATCCCTCCTATCTCGAGGGCAAGGAACTCGAATTCAAGGTCATCAAGCTCGACCGGCGTCGCAATAACGTGGTCGTTTCCCGGCGCGCCGTGGTCGAAGCTGAATACAGCGCCGAACGTGAGGCGCTGCTGGTCAACCTGCAGGAAGGTTCGGTCGTCAAGGGTGCGGTCAAGAACCTCACCGATTACGGCGCGTTCGTCGACCTCGGCGGCATCGACGGCCTGCTGCACATCACCGACATGGCCTGGC
>CAYJPG010000046.1:0-21647 GCA_964371995.1 uncultured Chromatiaceae bacterium
TGCTGGCACTGGCCGCGAGTTTCAATTTCCTGGGTGTGTTCTGCTATGTGGGCGCGGCACCGTCACTGATTCTCGATCACTGGAAGCTCAGCGAAACACAGTTCATCTGGCTGTTTCTGCCAATAATTGCCGGTTTCACGCTGGGCGCAACGCTTTCGGGTCGGCTGGCCGGGCGGATTCCGCCGATGCGGCAGGCGGGCTTCGGCTTCGCGCTGATCGTTACCACCTGCACGCTGCGGCTGCTGTTGCACTGGCAATTTGTTGCACTGCCGATCTGGCTCCAGCAGATTGCGCTGTTCCTGTCGGGCATTGCAACCCAGCTCGTGTTCCCGGTGCTGACGCTCCGGATGCTCGACCTGTTTCCGCAGGCGAGGGGGTCCGCCGCCTCGATGCAGTCCTTCGTTTCGCTGGCGGTAGCCAGCCTGACGGTCGGTGTGCTGGTGCCGCTCGTGCAGGCGAGCCTCATGCATCTTGCGTTGTTGTCGGCGTTCAGTGTCTGGCTTGGGCTGGCGCTGTGGCGTGTCGAGTGCCGGTTGTCCGGGCAGGGCGTTTGACCTCGGCCGTCAGGGCGGACACCTGCTCGCACAGTTCTTCCAGGGTTCGTGTCGCGAGCGCTATGCGTTTCCCGGGAATCCGGTTTGCGGCGTGTTGAATTGACTCCCCGCCGACGCGCGTCCATTCGCGCATAACCTCCGAGCCGTGTTCAGTCAGCCGGACCAGTTTGGCCCGGCGATGATTCGGGTTGGGGAGGTACCCGACAAGACCATCCTTGACGAGAGCATCTGTTGCCCGCTGAACGTTTTGCCGGCTCATGGCCATTTTCCGCGCCACCCCGGACACGGTCACCGGTCCGAGCGATATGGTGCTCAGCACCATGATCCGGGATCCGGTGGTGCCGAGCCTGGCAGCAGTGCGGTCGGTAAAGGCCATCAGCTGTACGTAGGTTTTCTGGATTTCGGAAAACAGGCGATACAGCGCCAGCGCTTCCGCCGAGGGTCTGGTCTGGTCGATGAAGCTCATGGGGCATCACTCACGGGTCTGGTCGCAGCGTTGACAGCATGATGACAGACTGACACCATGTTGCGAACTTGACAACATGTTGACAAGTTTCGGCAATCGTCACAGGCGGAGAGCCGCGACGGATGGGTATGTCCTTGTTCGATTTGTTTTCAGTATTCGACCGCTTCCGTCGCCCGGCAACGGCACGTGATGAGCCCTTTCATCGCGTGCATCCCAAGGACAACTTTTATCAGTCGGCCGGATTCTTTCCGATGCCCTTTGCACTGGTCACGACGGTCGACGAGCAGGGCATTACTTCAATTGGTCCGCATTCACTGGCCTTTCCCTTCGACATCATCGAACAGCCCTCGATGATGCTGATCTCGAGGGCGAGCTCGAATACTTCGACCAACCTGCAGCGTGGCAGCAAGGCCGCGCTGCATTTCGTTGAATACAGGGAGAGCTGGTTGCGGCCCATCGTGGCGCTGGGTTATCCGGGCGTGGAACCGGAAGAGAAAATGAAAGGCATTCCCTTCGAGATGGTCAGGACACCATCCGCGGAATATGCCGGAGATCCGGAGTTTCCCTTGCTGATGAAGGATGCGTTCCAGGTCTTTGAATGTGAACTGGACGGAGAATTCCAGTATAAGCCAGGCAGGGAGACCGATCCCTCCGGCTGCGAGAAGTTCTGGTGCCTCAAGGTCAGAAACATTCTCCTCAAGGAGACTTTTCATGAGCGGCTTCTGGCGCAGAAGGAATTTCCCAGCGTGCCCTTGTCTTACGGCTTCCGGCATAACGAAGCGGGTGACCGGCGGTTCTTCTTTTGCTCCCATAACCGGCCAAAGCCGGTGCCCATACCGATGGCCAAGGGGCTCGAGGCAAATTCCATCTATTACACGGCCAACAAGCTGGACCCGGAGGTCCGCTTCGAGCTTGAGGCCTGCAAACTCCTGATCGACGCACCGAAAGCGCTGCTCACAGTTGCCTTGAAGGGGATTATCCGTGAGGCAAAAAAGCAGGATGTGACCATGGTTGATGCGGACTTCGTCCGCCAGGTCAACGCAAAGCGTCGGGCGTAGCTGGAGGAGACCGGCTTCCCGGGGCGGCCGGCCTGTGGACTCTCGTTCGGGAGCGGTGAGCGGCTGGTACGATGCCGGACCATGCAGGAACAGCGCTTCGAAGCCAGCGAACTTGCCGAACACAGACCCGTGCTGATGCGCTATGCACGGCTGCATCTGCGCGATGCAGCCGCAGCCGAGGACGCGGTCCAGGACACCCTGGTGGCCGCCTTGCAGGCGGCGGCTACCTTTCGCGGCGGCTCTTCGCTGCAGACCTGGCTGATTGCCATCCTGCGCCGCAAGCTGATCGACCAGTTGCGAAGGGGGAAACGCGAGGTCGCCGAAGCGGATGTCGGTCTCGATACAGCGGGAGGCGACGACGGCGG
Source organism: uncultured Chromatiaceae bacterium (assembly GCA_964371995.1). Classification (GTDB taxonomy): domain Bacteria; phylum Pseudomonadota; class Gammaproteobacteria; order Steroidobacterales; genus SHZI01. Next base: position 2,444 of record CAYJPG010000046.1, read on the forward strand.
GTTGCTGAACCGGCTTTTCGAGCGCAACGGTCACTGGGCCGCACCGCCGGCCGTCTGGGCCAATCCCGACGCCGCGCTCGAGCAGGCAGATTTTTACGCCGCCTTTGAAGAGTGTGTGCAGGGGCTGCCGGAGCGCACGGCGCAGGCTTTCGTGCTGCGCGAGGTCAGCGGTCTCGAAGCGACAGAAATCTGCAAGGAACTGGCGATCTCGACGTCCAACTACTGGGTGCTCGTGCATCGTGCGCGACTGCGCTTGCGCGAGTGCCTCGAAAAGCGCTGGTTTGGCTCACGCTCCTAGGTATTCACAATGCTTTCCTGCAAAGACACATCAACACTGGTTTCACGCAGTATGGATGAGACGCTGTCGTGGCGGCAGCGCCTGGCGGTACGCCTGCATCTGATGATGTGCGGCGCCTGTCGGCGTTTTGTGGGACAGATGAGCTTTCTCAGGCGGGCAGCACGCCGCTACCCGGGTGTAGCGAACCGGCCGGACGGGGACTCGAGCTGAAGCGACAGTTTGCCGGGGCCAAATATCACCACGGTGAGCAGCATCAGTCCCCACAGGACATGCTGGGCGAGCGCTGCTTCAAAACCACTGCTGAGCAACACGTGTGCGTAGGAAACAACGGCCAGGACATTGACCGCAGACAGTCCGATCGCAGAAATTCGGCTCAGTACACCGAAAGCCAGCAGCAGCGGAAAAAACACTTCGCCGAAGGTTCCGGCGAATGCAGCCAGTTCGGGCGACAGCAGGGGTACCCGGTACTCTTCCTGGAACAGGAACAGCGTACTGTCCCAGTCTGTCAGCTTCAGCCAGCCGGATTTCAGGAACTGCCAGCTCACCCATAGGCGCAGCGCGAGCAGGAACAGCGGCTGCACGCGGTTCAGTATCCGGGCCGCTGCGGTCTCGGCCGTCCCCGGCATGACTGGCAGTTTCATGATATGAGACCCGTGATGACACCTGCGGACACCCATCTCGCCAGCACCTCGCCGTGATTCAGCGAGCTATCGTCAGGCGCTGAAGCCTGTTCGATGGCTGTCTGCAGGCATTCACCCCGCAGCAGCGCGTCAAGGAAGCGAATTTCGGCTGACTCCAGGCGATGCAGTTCCACCCCATCGCCGCTACGCCGGATGAGCAGTTCGTCCCGACCATCGCTTGCGTTCCGGGGCATCCCGGCAATCGTTCCGCGGTGTTGGTATTCACTCCAGAGCACAAATAGCGGCAGTGCCGAACTGCACAGGCGTGTCGCCGGATGTAAACGAAACCGCAGTGATTCATGCTCCGCTTCAGGCAGCGTGGCCAGTTTCCTGAAGTCGAACCGGGCAGCCTCATCAGGAGCAACCAGTACCTGCTGGATCAGCCACTCGAAACGCGAAATGTCGGCCAGCGGCGCATCAGGCGTTCCGGCCAGATGTGCGGCAAGAAAGTCACTGAGACTGGCGCCGCAATAAAACAGGTTTCCGGAGCGCGACGGACAGTCCTGCTGGTATGCCCATGCCATCGCGCGAAACTCATCGTGACCCATCAGTCCGTGCAGCAGGGGGAAAGCAGCCTCGAGTGCGGCAGCAAAGTTTTCCCGTGCGTTGCTCCGGTAAACAGCCAGCCGGCGATGTGGCCACCGTGCCGTGTGCACCGGATCGCGGCCCAGTATGGCGGCGAGAAAGCCGGCCTGGGAGTCACGCAACGCGGACATGGCGTACTCCGCCAATGGCATCGGCACGCCGTGCTTCGGCGATGAGTCTGTCCAGGGCGGGTAGTTGTGAGTCCCACTCGATCAGGGTCGGCAGCGGGCCAGTCCGCGCAATCGTCCGCCGGTAGAGATCCCAGACCGGATCGGCAACGGGTGCATCATGGGTATCGATCAGCAACTGGCCGTGCTCATCGGTGACGGCGGTATGACCGGCGAGATGGATCTCCTGAATAAATGCGGTGGGCAGGGCGGCGATATATTCGTCCGCATCGAAGCCGTGATTCTGCGCGCTGACGTAGACATTGTTGACGTCGAGCAAAATCCCGCAGCCGCTGCGCTGTGCCAGTTCGGCAAGGAACTGCCACTCCGTCACGGAGTCTTCGGGAAAGCGCAGGTAGCTGGAGACATTCTCGATGAGGATTTGTCGCTGGAGAAAATCCTGTACCTGGTTCACACGCGTCGAAAAATGGGTGAGTGCCTCGCCGGTATGTGGCATCGGCAGCAGGTCATTGCTGAACACATCGTCGACCGAACTCCACGACAGGTGTTCGGAAACAAGTGCCGGTTGTACGCGATCGACGAGCTGCTTCAGGCTTTTCAGGTGTTGTCCGGACAGCGCATCGGTCGAGCCGATGGACAACCCGACCCCGTGCAGGCTGATACCGTAGTTGCGCCGCACGGTATCGAGTACCTCGATCTGCCGGCCGCCATCAGCAAAGAAATTCTCGCTGTGCACTTCGACCCAGGGAATTCCGGGCAGTCGTTCAAGAAATTCGCGATGGTGGAGGGCGCGGAGACCGATCCCGGCGCAAGCCGGGATCGGGTGCGCAGCACCGGTCGTTGAGGCCGATGCCGTGGCCATTACATCGCGGATCCTGGCGCGCTGGTTTTGCCGCCGGCCGTTTCGCATTCACCCTTGGGGACGTACTTCCATTCCGCCGGATCATTGTCTGCCTTGGCCTGGCCCTGGCAGGAATGACCGTTGGCGGCGCAGCTGTTCTGACCCGCCTTTGCGACGCCATAGCACTTCTCTTTGGCGCCATCCTGTGCGGCATTGGCGCTGGCGGCGAATCCGAGTGCGCCGAGCGCCAGCAGGCCGCTGATGGCCGTAGATGCGATGAGTGATCTGTTTTTCATGGTATTGCTCTCCATTGTGGAATGACGGCTTCAGCCGCTGATGGCCCCGGCTACCGGCAAGCGCCGGCCTTGCAGGTGGCCTGACCGTTGGTCGTATCGCAGGACGAATCCTTACACAAGACAGCCTGGTTTGCTGTTCGGCATATGGTTCCGCTCCCGTCCCGATTGACGCTAGACTGGCCCTGAAGTTCCTGGCAGCGGTCGGATGGCGAAAAAAAAGACGACGCAGACCAGGCCGGGCATGGCACGTGGAAAGAAGCGTGCAGGGCGGCGGCCGGCAGTGGAGAGGCGGCGCAATCTGGCGATGCGCCGGCAGTTCTGGTGGGCTGACCTGCCTGACGGGGACTTGCTCGACGTGCGCCTCTGCGATCTCGGTCTCGATACCTCCCATGGCCGGATCCCCGCTGCGCTGGCGCGTCTTGACGATGAGCTGGCCCGGCGCAGTATCCGCTTTCGCCCGCACTGCTGGCTTTCCGAGGACTGGTTTTCGCCGGATGGCGTCCCCGGCATCGCCATCCCGTTCTATCTGGCCCATCCGCGCCTGACGCGGCTCGAACGCCGGATGATGCACGAAGTGGAGGGCGGCAACCTGCGCTGGCTGCGCCGCATCCTTCGTCACGAAGCCGGACACGCCATTGATACGGCCTACCGGCTGCGCAGGCGAAAGAGTTGGCGTGAGATCTTTGGTCCGGCATCGGTGCCGTATCCCGTGAGCTATGTGCCGCGACCCGGCAGCCGCCGCTATGTCATGCATCTCGGCCACTGGTATGCGCAGAGTCATCCAACCGAAGACTTTGCCGAAACCTTTGCTGTGTGGCTGGCACCAAATTCAACCTGGCGCAAGGACTATGCCGAATGGCCTGCACTGCGCAAGCTGCTCTATGTCGATGAACTGATGGCAGAGGTCCATGATCAGGTGCCGCCGGTGCGCGGCCGGAAGCATATCGAGCCACTGCGTGAGAACCGCAGCACGCTGCGGCAGTACTATGAGGAGAAGCGTGCGTACTACGACACTTCTGAAACCGACCGTTACGATCAACGCCTGAAGCGCGTGTTTGGCTCACGCGTCCGTCATCCGGGCCGCCCCCTGGCCTCTGCTTTTATCCGGCAGGTACGCCCGCAACTGCAGCGCCTGCTGATCCGCCGTTCGCGGTTACATCCTTATCTGGTACATAACGTCATGCGCATTGTCATACAGCGGACACGGGATCTCGATCTCTGTGTTCATCGGCCCCTCCGCCAGACAAAGCGCGAAACATTCCGTTTGCTTGAGCGTATCCTTTTCGATTCGATACGTCGTGGCCGGGAGCGTTACGCATTATGAGAAAAAAGTGGCGTGTGCTGGTGCTGATGCACGAAAGTCTCGTTCCGCCAGACGATCTCGACGGATATACCGAGCAGCAGATAGATGCGTTCCGTACCGAGTATGACGTGATGACGTTTCTGGAAAATGCCGGTCACGAAGTGCGCGCACTGGGGCTGTACGACAAGCTTTCGGAATTGCGGCAGACGGTGCGGGACTGGAAGCCACATATCGCGTTTAACCTGCTGCAGGAATTCCAGGGTATCGGCGCCTACGACCAGTACATCGTGGCCTACCTTGAGCTGATGCGGCAGCCTTACACCGGTTGCAACCCGCGCGGCATGATGCTGTCCAGGGACAAGGTGCTGTCGAAGCAGATTCTTGCCTACCATCGTATTCCCACACCGCATTTCCAGGTCTTTCGGCGCGGCATGCGTCTGCGCCTGTCGCGGCGGCTGTCGTTTCCCTTGTTCGTCAAGTCGGCCGTTGAAGATGCCTCGCTGGGCATTGCCCAGGCGTCGATCGTTGACGATCTGGCGCATCTTGAAGAACGTGTGGCATTTATTCACGACAATGTCGGTACCGATGCGCTGGTTGAGGAATATATCGCCGGACGTGAACTCTATGTGGGTGTGCTCGGCAATGCGAGGCTGACGACGCTGCCGGTGTGGGAAATGCACTTCGGTACGTTGCCTGGTGTGCAGGCCGGGATCGCCACACGCAAGGTGAAGTGGGACGGCAACTACCAGCGCAAGCACGGCATTCATACCGACCGCGCTGCAGATCTCCCGGATGGCGTGACCGAAAAGCTCAATCGCCTGAGTCGCCGTGTCTATCGTGCGCTGCACATGAGCGGCTATGCGCGCATGGATTTCCGCCTGGCAGCCGATGGCACCCCGTATCTGCTTGAGGCGAACTGCAATCCGAACCTCAGCTACGGTGAGGATTTTGCTGAATCGGCAGAAACGGCCGGTATCAGTTACGAGCAACTGGTACACCGGCTGATAAAGCTGGGTCTCGGCTACCAGGCCGAATGGCGGACGATGGAGCTCTGAGGTGACGAAGAAGCGGCGCGTGGCAGTCAGCGACCGCATGCAGGAGAACTACGTTTATCACCTGACCGAGCCGGTCGGCAGGAATTTTGATCCCGCCTTCAAGCCTGAGCTGAGACCTGTGCAAATGCTTGCGCTAGGTGTGTTCGGTGGCAAATACATGACTGATTGTGTGCGGGAGTTTCCGGCCAGCTGGTTCAGGAGGGCAAAGCTTTCGCCGACACGTTACGACGCCTCACTCAACTTCTTCGGTGTGCGCGCGTCGCAGTCCTTGGCTGTGTGGCGTGAAAAGGGCTGGATATGGGAGGAGGACCCGCGCGGCTGGTTCCAGTGGTACTGCCGTTACTACATGGGCCGGCGCAGCGTGGATGATGCACGGCAGATCAGTCGCTGGCGTGCGATACGCCGGCACGTCACCCAGCTGCAGCGCTCCTGCCTGCGTGGCGATCTGGGCTGTCGCCCGCGTCAGCGGCAGGCGCTGCTGCACTGGGCTTATGACTCGCGGGTGCTGTAGTTTCGTGCGGGCGTCATGGGTCGTCAGTGGGCAACGGCTATCGGGCCTGGTGGTCCGGGTGGCCTGATCGTCGTCGGCCATGCCGGCTCCGGATGGCCTTTGTAACTGCCAGTCTCCGGCGGAACTGAAGGTATTCATGCTATCGTCAAATGAAAATCCGGAGCCTTCCCCGCAGTGCATGTTTCCAGCGTCAGCCTGGCCAGCGTCTGCCTGGTCGCCCTGCTAACCGCCCTTGCAGCAGCGGCGGAGGAGGCTGTACAAGCCGAGCTGGTCCTGGCAGCGCCTCCGGCAGCGAGCCTGGAAAAGGCAACGCTGGCAAAAATGCGGACAGCCATTTTACCCGTCTATCCCCTGGCCCAGCAGCAGAGCGGCCAGGAGGGCTGGGTTATCCTCAGCTTTGTCGTCAGCCCGGACGGCAAGGTATTGGACCCCATCGTGGAAGAGTCCAACGGCGTGGCCAGTTTCGAGCGGGCAGCACTGAAGGCCGCCGCCGCCCAGCGCTACACCCCCGCCACTCGCGATGGCAAGCCCGTGGAACAATGTGCGACCCAGGTCCGGTACATGTTCTCGATTGCGGGTATGCCGCGTGGTGCCCGGCGGGACTTCAGCGTGAAGTACAAGAAGATCCGGTCAATGATCGATGGCGGCGACATTGCCACGGCAAGCGCCGAGGTCGATGAACTCGTGAAAACCGGCACCTGGAATCACTACGAGGACAGCCGGCTCCACCTGCTCCAGTACGAACTGTGCAAGGCCAGCAACGACACGGCCTGCATGCTCAACAGCCTGCGGCGTGCTTCCAGTGAGGATGGGGTCAACCTGGGACCAGCGCTCTACCGTAGTGTGCTTGAGCTGACGGCGGCGCTGGAGATCCGGTCAGAGCTCTATCTGGACGCGTTTGCAACCATCGCGCGACGCAATGCGCGGAAGCCGAAACTGGAGCCCGGGGATCCGCTCCTCAAGGCAGCGGAAACTATTCGGGACCTGATCCACGGTCCAAATGCCCTGGCTTTCTCCGGCAAGGTTGGCTTCCGCAGCGGCTGTGCGGTGGGCGAACCAAACTGGCGCCACCAGCTGCTGCGGCGCGAATTTGCCGTGGATCCTGGCGAAGGCAAACTGGACAAGCTGGAGGTCCGGTGCGACTGGCGGCGGATAACTGATGTGATTAGTCCCGATAAGGCCTGGATCGTGCCGACCGAATGGGGCAACTGCCAGGTCTTCATTTTCGGTGATCCGGACGCCACGTTCAGGCTGGTGGAGTACCCGCTGATGGCGACGGAATCAGCGGCCGACCGGCCCCGGGCGGCTATTGACTGAGGTTGGCCAGCCTCTGGTCTGAATAGCGTTCCGCCACCTCCTTGAAAGTCGGCACTTCCGGCCGGATTCATTTACCCGATACGAAGGGCTCCCAGCCGCCTCCCAGCGATTTGTAGACGGCGACAGCGGCAAGCGAGGCGTCGGTCTCGGCTGCGGCCAGCAGGTCTTCCGCTTCGAGCAGCCGCCGTTCTGCATCCAGCACGGTGAGGAAGCTGTCAGCCCCATAGCGGTAGCGCAGCCGCGCCAGATCGGCGGCCTTTGCACTGGAGCTGGCCGCGATACGCAGGCGCGCTGCACTCTCGCGGGTTCTCGAGTAACGATTCAATGCTGATTCGGTTTCCTGCAGCGCGGTCTGGACGGTTTTTTCCCAGTTCGCCATTGCGGCCTCGGCGCGGGCGTCGTTGGCCGCAACCCGGGCGCGAACGCGGCCCATGTCCAGTGCGGCCCAGCTGATGGTGGGCCCGAAGCTGTAGCGCTCTGCCGAAGAATCGCCGAGATCCGCCAGCGAGGTAGCGCGCCAGCCGGCCGAGCCGCTGAGCGTAACGCGCGGGAAATAGTCAGCCACAGCCATGCCGGTGCGTGCGGTTGCGGCCGCCAGCTGTCGTTCCACGGCCCGAATGTCCGGCCGGCGCCGCAGCATGCCGGCCGGGTCATCCACCGCAATCAGTTCCGGTGGATGCGGCAGTTCCTGGCCCGAAGCGGAAAGAGCGAGCAGATCCGCAGAGTGTCCGCCGAGCAGAACTTTCAGGCGGTTGATGGCCTCGGCCTCTGCGGCCTGCAGCGGCCCGAGGCTGGCGCGGGTCGTTTCCAGTTGGGCCAGGGCCTGTGCGATATCGAGATCGGACCCGCGACCACCTTCGAGAAGTGCAAGCGTCAGCTGGTACGTTTCTTCCTGGTTGACGATATTGCGTTGAGCAACCGCAAAGCGCTATTGGACGCCACGCAGCTCGACATAGGTCCTGGCGACTTCTCCGACCACGCTTCGCAGCGTATCGCGCCAGGTGGCTTCTTCGGATTCGTAATCGGCCCGCAGTGCCTCGACGGAGCGGCGCACGCGACCGAAGATATCGATTTCCCAGCTGGCATCGAAGCCCGCATCGTAATAGTCATTATCGATTTCGTAGGGTGTGCCCTGTTTTTCCCGTGTGACGCTGCCTTGTGCCGTGACGATGGGTGCGAGTTCCAGCCGGCCGCCCCGCAAAAGGGCGCGGGAGGCGCGCAGATTGGCGACTGCGATACGCACATCGTAGTTTGACGCTGCGGCCTGTTCGATGAGTGTATTGAGTGTGGGGTCCCTGAATTCCCGCCACCAGTCCGCATCGGGGATGTCCTGCTTCAGGCCGGCACCGTCGGCAGCCGCGAATGTTGCCGCTGTATCCGGAACGGTCGTGTGATAGTCCGGACCGGCAGCACAGCCAGCGAGCAGCACTGCGAGCAGAAGTGCTGCCGGAAACCTCATGGCTGGCTCTCTCCGGCCGGCGCATCCGGTACCGGCGGTTTGCGCAGCCAGCCGCGGATTACCGTGTAGAAAACCGGGGTCAACAGCAGGCCGATGAGCGTGACACCGAGCATGCCGCCGAACACTACCGTGCCCAGTACCTGCCGCATCTCGGCACCGGCGCCTGAAGCGAGCATCAGCGGCAGTACGCCTGCAATGAACGCAAATGAGGTCATCAGGATGGGCCGCAGCCGCAGCTGGGCGGCATCCGTTGCAGCGCTGAAGCGATCCTTGCCTTCGCTTTCCTGCTGGCGGGCAAACTCGACAATCAGGATGGCGTTCTTGCTGGCCAGGCCGATCAGTACGATGAAACCGATCTGTGCCAGGATGTTGATATCGAGGCCACGCATCAGCAGGGCAATGATGGCAAACAGCAAGCAAAGCGGAACGATCAGGACGATCGTCAGTGGCAATGACCAGCTTTCGTACTGCGCCGTCAGCACAAGAAATACAAACAGCACGCTGAGCGGAAACATCAACAGGCCCAGGCTTGAAGTGTTTGTCTGCTGATAGGCCAGTTCTGTCCACTCGTGGTCGATACCGGGAGGGAGGGTCTGTGCGGCGATTCGCTCGACTGCTGCCAGGGTCTGGCCGCTGCTCCGGCCCGGCAGTGTACCCATCTGCACTTCGGCCGCTGGGTAGAGGTTGTAGCGCACGACGCGGTCGGGGCCTGACGAGGGGCGCAGCGCGACCAGCGAGCCGAGCGGCACCATCTCGCCGTCGGCATTGCGGGTACGCAGCCGGCTGATGTCATCTGGCGTCAGGCGCCAGGGCGCATCGGCCTGGGCGGTTACTCGATAGTTACGGCCGAAAAGTGTCAGGTCATTCACATATGACGAGCCCAGGTAGATCTGCAGGGTTTCGAACACGTTCTCTATCGGCACGTTCATCATCTCGGCTTTGGTCCGGTCGATATCCAGGAAGTACTGCGGCGCTGTCGTCGTGAAAGTACTGTAGGGTCGCGCTACCTCACCGGACTGTGCGAGTGCACCAACCAGGTCCCAGGCCGCTTTTTCGAGCGCCCGAAGGCCCTGTCCGCTGCGGTCCTGCACCATCAGCTTGAAATCACCGCCACTGCCGATGCCGCGCACTGGTGGCGGCGCAACGACGAACAGACTGGCCTCCTGGATCTCGCTGAAGGCGGCGTTCAGTTTGGCCGCAATCTCTGTCCCTGACTCGCCGGCCCGCCGGTCGCCGAAATCCCTGAGCCCCGTGAATACCGTACCGGAGTGGCTGGCATTGGAGCCGGTCACCACCGAGAAGCCCGCGAAGGCCACAACGCGCTCCACCCCCGGGGTCTTCAGTGCTATCTCTGTTGCCCGCTTGATAACCGCTGTGGTCCGGTCCAGCGAGGCGCCCTTTGGCAGTTCGACGATCGTGATCAGATAGCCCTGGTCCTGTTGCGGAATAAAGCCCGTCGGCACCAGCAAGAAGCCGACCGCCGTCAGTCCCAGCATGACGGCAAAAGCCGACAGTGCCAGACCGGGCCGGCGCACCGCCCGGCAAACGACACGTCCGTATCCTTCCCGCAGCCGGTCAAATCCACGGTTGAAAGCGCGAAACACACCGCCAAGCAGGCGCTCCAGCCACCGGTCGATACGGTCGGGTGGCGCATCGTGGTGCCGCAGGAGAATTGCACCTAGTGCCGGGCTGAGCGTCAGCGACACCAGTGCCGAGATCGCGGTGGCAGCAGCGATGGTCACAGCAAACTGCCGGAAGAACTGTCCGGTGATGCCACCCAGGAACGCAGTCGGCAGGAATACAGCGACCAGCACCAGTGCGATGGAGACCAGCGCTGTGCCCACTTCCGTCATCGTCCGGCGTGCCGCCTCCCGCGCTTCGAGCCCGTTTTCCAGATTCCGTTCGATGCTTTCGACCACGACGATCGCGTCGTCCACGACGATGCCGATCGCCAGCACCAGACCGAACAGCGTCAGGTTGTTGAGCGAGTAACCGAGCGCAGCCATGACGCCGAAAGTCCCGATCAGCGACACCGGAATGGCGGTGACCGGAATGATCGCTGCGCGCCAGTTCTGCAGAAACAGCAGGATCACGACGATTACGAGTGCCGTGGCTTCGAACAGCGTGATGTAGACGGCCTTTACGGACTGGGCGATGAAGTCGGTCGGGTTGTAGACAATGCGATAGACCAGGCCCTTGGGAAATCCTGGTGCGAGACCGGCCATGGTGCGTTTTACTTCGTCGGCGGTCTCCAGCGCGTTGCTGCCCGGCCGCTGAAACATGACCAGCGCAACGGCCGGTCGACCATCAAGGAGGCTGTTGGTGAGGTAGTCACGCGCACCGAGTTCCACGCGGGCGACGTCGGCTACGCGGGTGAGGCGGCCATCCTCGCTGCTCTTTACGATGACCTGTCCGAACTGGGCCGCGTCCGCCAGACGTCCCTGGCTGCTGACCGTCACCTGAAAGGCATTGCTGCTCGGTGAAGGTTGTTCACCCAGTGCGCCGCCGGCCACCTGTACGTTCTGGGCACGCAGCGCGTTGACCACATCGCTGGCAGTCACCTTGAGCCCGGCCATGCGGTCCGGATCCAGCCAGACACGCATGCTGTATTCGCGCGCACCCACCACGTTGATCTGGCCGACACCGTTGATGCGCGCCAGCACATCGCGGACATTCAGCAGTGCGTAATTGGAGATATACAGCTGATCCAGGCTGTCGTCCGGCGATTCGAGATGGACGACGATCATCAGATCCGGTGAGCTCTTGGCGGTCACCACGCCGATGCGACGGACCTCTTCCGGCAGCCGCGGTTCTGCGATAGCAACCCGATTCTGGACCAGTACCTGCGCCGCATCGAGGTTCGTGCCGAGCTCGAAGGTGACGGTCAGGGTTACCCGGCCATCGCTGGTCGAGGAGGAGGTGAGATAGAGCATCCCTTCCACACCGTTGATTTCCTGCTCAAGCGGGGCGGCAACGGTATCGGCGATGACCTCAGGTGTGGCACCCGGGTAGCTGGCCGAGACGATTATCGTCGGCGGGACGACATTCGGATATTGGGTCACCGGCAAGCCGAAATAGGCGATCGCACCGATGATCGTGATGAGAATCGAAACAACCGCGGCAAAGCGCGGCCGGTCGATGAAGAAATGGCTGAATTTCATGGGCTGACGGCGGCAGCGGTCCCGTCCGCAGGCTCCGGAATGCTGCCTTCAACCGGTGCTACCGTAATGCCTGGCCTGACACGCTGAATGCCGTTGATCACCACCCGGTCAGTGGCGCTGAGGCCATCGCGGATTATCCGCAGCTCGCCCAGCGACCGTCCCAGCGTGACGGGACGCGCTGCAACCACGTTGTCGGGACCAAGCACATAGACCAGTCGCTGGCCCTGGTCGGTGGCGATGGCCTGATCGGGCAGGATCAGTGCCTTGTAGGGACCTTCGCCAAGCAGTTTGACCCGCGCGAAGAGCCCGGGTGTGAGATCGCCGTCCGGGTTGTCGAAAACTGCGCGCCCCTGCATGGTGCCGGTGGCCTGGTCGATCTGGTTGTCGACGAAGTCCATGTGCCCCAGGTGCGGGAAGCCCTGTTCGTCGGCGAGCTGCAGGCGGACCGGATTTGGTGTCGTGCGCGAACTCGGCCGGATGCCTTTCTCATCGAGGCGCGTATAGCGCAGAAAGGCAGGCTCGTCAGCCGTGAAATACACGTGAACCGGATCGACAGAAACAATCGTGGTCAGCAAGGTGGGCTGGTCGCCCGAACTAATGACCAGATTTCCGACGGTTACCAGTTTGCGGCCGATGCGTCCGCTGATCGGTGCCTTGATGCGTGCAAACTCAAGGTTCAGCGCCGAGCCCTTCTCGGCGGCCTGCGCTGCTTCCAGCGAGGCTTCCGCTTCGCGATGCGCCTTGGTGCGCGCGTCCAGTTCCTCTTCGGAGATCGCCCGTGCGGTGAAAAGACGTTTGGCGCGGTCCAGATCGTTGCTTGCAAGTTCGAGGCGCACTTTGGCCTGCGTCAGGTCGGCCCGCGCTTCGTCCAGGGCCGCTTCATAGGGGCGGGGATCGATGACGAACAGCAGGTCACCGCGCTTCACGAGTGCGCCATCTTCGAAATGTACGGACTGCAGGTAGCCGCTGACCCGCGGCCTGATCTCCACGGAGTCCACGGCGGCCAGCCGTCCTGTGTACTCGTCCCAGTCGGTGATCTGGCGGACCAGCGGCGTCGCCACCGTGACCTGCGGCGGACCCATCGACGGCGGTGGCTTGCCACCACAGCTGGCCAGGCCAAACAAGACAAAAAATAAAATCAAGGTCCGCACGGACATGGACTGTTCCTCAACCACGGGCGACATTCTACGGAATTCCCGAGGCGTTCTGCTTGCCTGAAGCGTTGATGCCCGGCAACATGTTCGCACATCCGATTTCCAGTATATTTTATGGCCAGAAGACATCCGGCACTGATCCCCGTCGCCCGCGATCACCACGAATGCCTGATTCTCGCGCAACGCCTGATGCACGGAACAACGGCATCGGAGCGCGACTGGCCGCGCGAGGCGGCGCCGCAGGCGGCGCTGCTTGCCGGCTTCTTTGAACGGCATCTGCGCGAGCACTTTGCGGCCGAGGAGGATCTCGTATTCCCGGCAGCCCGCAGTGCTGGCGGCGAGGCTGAATCCCTGGTGGTGCAGCTGCTGGCCGAGCACCGGGAAATGGCCGGCCTGGTTGAGCAACTGGCCGTGAACCTGCAGGTCACGGCGGCTGAACTTGCAGCATTTGGCCAGTTGCTGAACGACCACATCAGGCTGGAAGACCGACAGCTTTTCCCGTTGATGGAAGCGCAGATGCAGGCCGATGCGTTGCTGGACCTGCAGCAGCGTGTAGAGGCACGCTACGGCTGATCCTCCGGATCTGTTGCCGCTCTAGCGGCGGCGCGTGTTTGGCGTCAGGCGCGGCGTCTTGCGCTTGAGGGAAGGCGCCCTGCTTTTGCCGGTTGTCTTCTTCGCCGCTTGCAGTTCGCGTCGGGTCGCGGGACCGACTGGCGCCATCAGGCCACTCGCGACCACATCGATCAGGTTGCTCACGAACAGCGGATGTCCGGACTGGCCGGCGTTCTCGCGCAGCAGGTCCTGGTCGGCCAGCGCATGAATAACCTGCTCCCACATCAGCCCGATGCGCAGGTTGCTGAGCAGTGCCGGGAGCTCCGGCAGGCTGCGGCGCAGATGCGTGACGATTCGTGAGAGGCCATCGGCGTGGCGGCTGGTCCACAGCTTGTCGAGCCGCAGCTGCGGGTGGCCGATGACCTGCGCGAGGAAGCGAATGTAGTGCGCGCCGCCCTCGCTGCCGGTCACTTCCTCGACGATGGGCATCACCACTCCTTCGACCAGCGCGTGTATATCGTCCTGCCGGTCTGCCGCTTCGATACTCGCCAGCAGTTCCATCCGCCGCCGGTTCACGCGCTCCATGCGGAAGTCATAGATGATGTCGATGAGCGCTTCCTTGGAACCGAAGTGATAGAGCGTCGCTGACAGGTTGCGCTGGCCGGCTTCGGTATTGATCTGCCGCAGCGACACCGCGTCGATGCCATGTTCTGCGAACAGCCGCTCCGCCGTAAGAATGAGCCGTTCCCTGGTGTTCTGCGCAGCGACAGCTTTGAGAGGCCCGGTCATGTGCGGGTGGCGATCCGGTCGCTCAGCCGGCGGTCGTGCCAGTGGTGTGGCCGTACGCCAGCTCCGGTTTGGTGTCGAACAGCTCCTCGGTATTCACGTAAGGGACCTCGCCAAACTGCAAAACCTTTTCCGTCTCCGGGTGGAAGGATGGGCGCTGGTCTTCTACCACCGGAATACGCTGCATCAGCCTGAAAGCCGGGAAGAAGTCATTGATGCCGCGATGCTGGGTGCAGCGGTTGTCCCACATGGCCACTGAATTGTTTTCCCAGCGGAATCGGCATTCAAATTCCGGGCTGTAGCTGTGCCGGTACAGGAACTGCAACAGGTTCTCGCTTTCTTTTGCGCTGAGTTCAATGACCCGTTCAGTTAGCAGTTCACTGGCATAGATGGACTTGCGGCCGGTCTCCGGATGTACGCGGATCAGCGGGTGAATGGTCGGCGGATTCCGCTTCATCATGTTGCCGAGAGCCTGGACGCCGTACTGCCGGAGAATGCCCATGCCGAAGGACTTCATCAGGCTGTGCTCGGTGGTGAGGCCGTCGAGGAATGCCTGCATGGGCGCGGAAAGGGCAGCGTAGGCCTTTTCCATATCGGCCCAGATAGTGTCACCCCCGGCCTTCGGCATGTCGATGCCGTGCAGGATGGAAAACTTCGAGGGGTATGTCCGAAAGGAATCATCGGCGTGAAAGTTCACGTCGGAGCCGATCTTCGAGAACTGGTCGTACTGCTGGCGCCGGATCATCGGGTAGCCCTCGGGCTGCGGTATCGCGCCCGGTCCCTGCGGAGTGCCGAAGCGGCGTGCGAACGCCAGGTGGCGATCGTTGTCGAGGGGCTGGTTGCGGAAGAAGATCACCTTGAACTCGAGCAGCGCCTGGTGCAGTTCGTCGATCACCGGCTGCGGCAGCTCACCGGCGATACTGATGCCGTGTATCTCTGCGCCGAGCGCGCCGCTGACCGGCCGGATGCTGAAGTGCTGGTAAGTCGGCAAGCTGCGCTGTGAGACGAATTCGTAGGTCATCGGCATCCTCCCCGGATCAGGATAATCCGGGCCGACGATGCCACGAGAATACGGCTAAAGCAATTGCTTCAGGTGCTTCAGGTGCCGGAGCATTTGACTATTTGATTATGGATTTAGGGGCTTGCAGGATTGCTTGCTGCAGCCGGTTCCGTCACTCAGCCGAGTTGCTTCTCCATCTCCGCCCACAACGGCTTGGGACCCAGGTCTTTCGGCGCAATGTAACCCTGCCGCTGGTAGAACAGTATGGCCGGGCCGGCAGCCTGCAAGGTGATGCGTGACAGCCCGGCATCTCTCGCGATTTCCTCGATGCGAATCAGCAGCTGTCGTCCGATGCCTTGCCGCCAGCGCTCCGGTGCAACATAGACTGCATCGATATTGGCTTTTGCCGTATCCAGCGCGGCGAAGCCCAGAAGGACGCCATCTTCTTCAGCAAGGATGACTGCCCACTTGCTGATTTCGGCAGCACAGACTGCCGGGCTGCGCGTCGCCAGCCACGGCTCCAGACCCTTGCCGCCGAAAAACCGCTGGTAGACTGCGGTGGAAGAGGCGACGTGCACGACATGCATCCTCTCCGCGTCGGTGACGGTTGCTCTCCTGATGCTGATCATGAAGGCAATTCCAGAAATCAATGGGCAAATGGGCAGGATAATCCGATGAATATCGCGCAACGCAGGTTTGGCAAGCCGCATCCGGTAATCGCCGCCAACGTGCTGCCGGCGATGAATTCAGCCATACAGGAGTTTATCCGCACTGCGCCGTTTGCGGTCATGGCAACCAGCAATAAAGACGGTGACTGCGATGCCTCACCCAGAGGCGGGAAACCCGGATTCGTGAAGGTGCTGGATGAAAAAAATCTGCTGATTCCGGATATCTGCGGCAACAAACTGTTCAACTCAAGCGCAAACATTGAAAGCAATCCGAAGCTGGGATTGATATTCATCATTCCCGGGTGCCAGCTCACGGTGCGCGTGAATGGTCGCGTCAGCATCGTCGACAAGGATCAACTGCTGCGCGAGGGTATTGCCGCAGAGGTCTTTGTTCCGGATGACCATTCCGAAGCTCTCCAGGGCTGGCATGTGCGGGTTGACCAGCTTCTGACAAAAGTCATGGTGGTGCCGGAATGATCCCCGTGGGTGCGCCTTCAGGCGCGCCCACGGGTTCGGTCAGAGGGGATCTAGGCTGAACGCTCCTGCAGCTGCTGCTGCAGAGGCGGCATGCGCTTCGGCTGCGGCCAGCGGTTTCGGCAGCGGCAAGCGATCGCCGGCTTTTGCCACGCGCAGGCCGGCGGCCGCCAGTGCAGCGCCGTCCGCCAACGAGCCATAGTGATACGCGATCATCTGCCGGATCTGTTCCGCGGAATATTCGCGGAGCAGGTCGGGCAGGCCGGTGTGGGACGGGTTGCCGTGCAGGTCGCAGTCGTGGACCAGCGGCATGCTGCCATCGGCGTACTGTGCGATGACTTCCGGAACCGGTCGCGTGTCGCCGCTGTAAAGAAATGCCCCGCGCAGGCAGAGTCCGTAAGCCGTGCCGGGTACGTGGTGGCGTACCGGAAACACATCAAACCAGTACTTTTCGAGCCAGAAGCCGCGGCTGACCGGAATCAGCCGGAAGGCATCCCAGAAGTTCGCGGCACCTTCGGCGACAACATTCGGATAGTCGGCGACACGCCCCTGGAGCAGGGGTACGAGCATGGCCGGTACATAGAGCCGTGTGCCTGCTTCTCGTTTATCGCCGAAGAAGTTGGCGACAAACAGTCGCTCAAAGCCGGCGACATGATCCATGTGTATATGCGTAATGAACACCGCAGGTGGTGGCCGGCCATAGCAGGCCAGATATGCGCTCAACGCTTCCTGGCCGCAGTCCACCATGAGCAGAGGTTCGCCATCGCGTTCGAGTACCACGCTCGCCGAGCCCAGCTCCGGCGCGGCGGCATTGCCGACGCCCAGAAAGTGCAGGGTCCATTCAGCGGTGTCGGCAGGCGGCTTCGACATGGGTTGGTTGCTCCGGTCGCGGTGCAGTGCTAAGCACTGCTAGCATCGGGGATCTGCTGAGCAACTGCAAACCTGATGGATAACATCGGCTTATGTTGTATTGGGACGAAAGCATGTCAGAATCCGCGGCAGACATGGATCATCGGCTCACAATAACCGGCATGCAGGATACAGTCGGCTCCCGTACCGCGGGTGGCCTCGACATCCTGTATACGAAGCTGGCAGTCGATCTGCAGAACATGGTGGCCGGGCAGGCTGATCCGGTTCTGGCAGCTGCGCTGGAAACGCTGCGCGACGAACTTGGATGCGACGCGACCTGCGTTGCGTTGTTTGGCGAGAACGGCCGGCGTATCGAACGCGTGATCGCTGCACGGAGCACTTTCGCGATTTGCAATCCCGAAGTGCTGACGGATGTGGCCATGGAGGAATTTCCATGGCTGGACCGGAGCCTGCAACATCTGCGTGTCCGGGGTTTCGCCGATACGGCGCTGCCACCCGTGTCGCAGGCGGCTGACGCTGCGCGCCTGGCCCTACTGGGCTGTGGTGCAGTCCTGTTGATTGCCTTCGATGTACAGGGCCGCCGGGCCGGGTTCATGGCGCTGTTTTTCGGCCAGCCCCAGGCCAGCTGGAACGCCGAGCACACCCTGTTGCTGAAGTTGCTTGGCTCGAGCTTTGCTACCGGGCTTGAGCGCCTGCGTTCGGCACAGCGCATTGCCGAGCGCGATGAGCGCGAGGGTCTGCTGGAGCAGACGGCCAACGACGGCAGCTGGGATTTCGATGCGGTGAACAACCGCGTTGAATACTCGCCGCGCTGGAAAGCAATGATGGGTTACAGCGATGAAGATCTGGCCCGTTCCGCACCGGACTGGCGCCGGATCGTGCACGTTGACGATCTCGCACGCCTGCAGGCAAAGCTGCGTGAACATCTGGCTGGCCATACCGCGATTTTCGAGAATACGCACCGCATGCGCCGCAGGGATGGCGAGTGGCGCTGGATTCTCTGTCGCGCCAAGGCGCTGCTTGATGAGCAAGGCCGACTGCGGCGTCTGGTCGGTGTGGAAACAGACATCACCGAACAGAAGGTCTATGAAGAGGCGCTGTTCCGCGAGAAAGAGAGCGCGCAGATCACCCTGCAGTCGATTGGCGACGGGGTGGTCACGACCGATGGCGAAGGGGTGGTCGAGTACGTGAATCCCGTTGCCGAAGAACTGACCGGCTGGAAGCTGGACGACGCCAGTGGCCGGCACGTAGACGAGATTTTCCGGGGCTTCCATGAGGAGACCTGCGAGCCGCTCGAAAATCCGGTGATGAGTTCGATCAAACGCAATCGCTCGGTCAAGTCGGTGCGGCCGTCGCTGCTGATCCGCCGGGACGGCAACGAGCTGTATATAGAGAGCACGGCTTCGCCGATCCGCAACGATCGCGGTAACGTGACGGGCGGTGTGCTGGTTTTCCATGATGTCAGCGAATCCCGCGAACTGAATCGGCGGCTGTCCTTCCACGCGAGCCACGACCTGCTGACCGGGCTGGTGAATCGCCGCGAATTCGAGAGCCGGCTGGAGCGCTCGCTGAAGAGCGCCAAGGCCCGTGAGACTTCCTATGCCCTGCTTTATCTGGACCTTGACCAGTTCAAGATCATCAACGATTCATGCGGGCACGGTGCGGGCGATACGCTGCTGACGCAGATCAGTGCGCTGCTGACGGCCAAGATCCGCTGGCGCGACACGCTGGCACGCCTCGGTGGTGATGAATTTGGCCTGCTGCTTGAGGCCTGCAGCGCCGAGGAAGCGATGCGCACCGCCGAGATGTTGCGCGAGGCGATCCGCGAGCACAAGTTCAGCTGGGACGACCGGAGTTTCCGGCTCGGCGTCAGCATCGGCGTGGTGCCGATCAACGGTGAAGACGAAAGCGTGGCGACCCTCATCGCTGCGGGCGACAGTGCATGTCAGGCGGCCAAGGAGGCGGGTCGTAACCGTATTCACTGCTTCCGACAGAACGATATCGACCTGATGCGGCGGCGGCGCGAGATGCAGTGGGCGGCGCGGATCAACAATGCGCTGGAGGAA
>CAYJPG010000047.1:0-19542 GCA_964371995.1 uncultured Chromatiaceae bacterium
AAGTAACGCAGCGTTGCGCAAATGGGTCGACTCGGTCGCTGCCCTGACGAAGCCGGCAAAGATTCACTGGTGCGACGGATCAGAAGCTGAATACCTCGCCCTGATCGAGGATATGCAGAAAAGTGGTGATCTCGTCGAACTCAACCAGAAGACCTACCCGAACTGCTACCTGCACCGCTCCAATCCTTCAGACGTAGCGCGCGTCGAACACCTGACTTTCGTCTGCAGCACAGACCGCGACAACGCCGGACCCAACAACAACTGGATGGCGCCCGACCAGGCCCATACCAAAATGGATGAGCTGTTCGCCGGTGCGATGCAGGATCGGACCCTGTACGTCATCCCTTACTGCATGGGACCCGTCGACTCCCCCTATTCGCGCTGTGGCGTGGAAATTACCGACAGCGCCTACGTGGCTGCCAACATGAAGCTCATGACGCGCATGGGCAAGACTGCCCTGGCACGCATTGAGCGCGAGGGCACTTTCGTGCGCGGGCTGCACTCCACCGGCGACCTCAACCCGGACCGCCGGTTCATCATGCATTTTCCGGAAGAACTGCTGATCCAGAGCATCGGCTCGGGTTACGGCGGAAATGCACTGCTCGGGAAGAAGTGCCATGCACTGCGCATCGCAAGCTGGCAAGCCCGGCAGGAAGGCTGGCTTGCCGAACACATGCTGCTGGTCGAGATCGAGAATCCGGCCGGCGAGCGCTTCTATATCGCCGCCGCTTTTCCCTCAGCTTGCGGCAAAACCAACCTTGCAATGCTCATACCGCCGCAGTCGATGGCTGGCTGGAAGGTACGCACGCTGGGCGATGACATCGCGTGGCTGCACCTGGACGACGAAGGCCAGCTGCGTGCGATCAACCCGGAGGCTGGCTACTTCGGCGTGGTACCCGGGACTGGACCAGCTACGAACCGCAACGCCTACGACATGATCCGCCACGACACGATTTTCACCAATGTTGCCATGACTGCTGACAAGGAGCCCTGGTGGGAAGGCAAGGGCGATGGCAAGCCAGCCATCGACTGGCAAGGCCGCCCCTACGACGCGAAGAATGGCCCCGCTGCACACCCCAACTCCCGTTTCACCGTCTCGGCACAACAGGGTGCAAGTTACTCGCCACTTACGGATGATCCACGCGGCGTCCCCGTCAGCGCGATCGTCTTCGGCGGCCGTCGCCGCGAACTGGCGCCGCTGGTCTATCAGGCGAAGAGCTGGCGTCACGGCGTATTGATGGGTGCGGGTGTCGCTTCCGAAACCACCGCAGCGGCCACCGGTGCGGTCGGCGTGACCCGGCGTGACCCGATGGCCATGAAACCCTTCTGCGGTTACAACTTCGGTGACTACTGGAAGCACTGGCTGAGCTTTGAAAAGCGCGCCAAAAAGCTGCCAGCCGTATTCCACGTGAACTGGTTCCGCCAGGACGACAGCGGACATTTTCTGTGGCCGGGTTTTGGCGACAACCTGCGGGTCATCCAGTGGATTACCGAACGCTGTGCGGGCAAGGCTGGCGCACGTGAGACCCCGATTGGATTTTTGCCGGACAGCGCCGACATCGACAGCCGCGGCGTGGATCTCAAGCCTGGCGCACTGGACGCACTGCTGAAAGTCGATACAGCCCAATGGCGGGCAGAGATGGCATCAATTGAGAACTACATGAAGGAATTCGGCGAGCGCCTGCCGGCAGAACTGCTGGAAGAACACCGCCGCGTGGTCAGGGATCTCGGCTGAGCGACAAGCAGCTGGCATTCGGGCCTTGCGCCCGAATGCGCTCTCAGCTTTCCACGCTGTATTCGATGGCTAGCGGTGTACCGCGGGAAGCAACGCGGCCCATGCTGATTACGCCGCTGCCGGTCAGGACCGCACTGTCGCGACGCAGGTAGATCTCTTCCTTTCCATCCTGCTGAATGAAGGTCCCGTTCGTGCTTTCGTCCACGAGCACAAAGCGATTTCGCGCGGCATCCACGCGCGCATGAATCCGCGAAATCAGGTTACCCTTTATCACCACATCGTTTTCGTCAGCCCGGCCCATGGTGATGGTTGCCTTGCCCCTGTCACCAACGATGACCTCCTGATCACGAAAACGAAGATACAGGCGCGCATTGGTCACCGGCGCCCGGTGAGCCGGATCAATCGACGGCAGCATGTTGGTTGCCTCTTCAGGCTGCCAAAGCACCTCGAATACAGCGACTTCGTCGGACTGCCCCTTGGGCGTTGAAACGTCGATCTGGCGCACCAGCGCCTTCCACTGCGGACTTAACTGCTCCACCACGGCACTGGTGGTGAGAATCTGTCCGGCCTTTGCCTGCGATGTCATGCTGTTGGCGGTATGAACCGCGACGCCGGAAATATCCCGCTCCTCGAGTTGAACCGCCCCGTAGTGACAGCCGATGCGGATCGCGACATGCGTGCCCTGCGCATCGATGCGCACGGTATTGGTGATGCGCTGCTGCATCTGGTTCGCCGCGTTCAGGGCGTCGTCTGCCGACGGGAAGGTCGACATGGCTTCGTCGCCCATGGTCTTGATGACCGTGCCGCCGAAATTCTCGGTGGCCTGCTTCATCACCTGCAGACACTGCTGGACCGTCTCGCGGGCTCGTTCGTCGCCGAGGTTCTCATATAGCTGGGTACTGCCGACCACGTCTGCAAACAGTATCGAAAGCTTCTTTTCGGCAGCTGCGGTCACACGTCACCCGGAACGCAATATGTCAAACGGCTGCGGGCAGTATATGCCATGACATGCCCGGCCTGGCCAGTGTCCGAACCCGGGGTCACCGCATCAATACTCTGCCACCAGATAGGCCACCCAGCCGGCATCCGCATCACCCTTCGTTTCGGGCGTGAACTCCCCGTTACCGCCACCATCTTTGGCGGTGCCTTCCCACCAGACGGTGGTCTTCGAAAATCCCGCCTCGCTCAGCAACTCCGTCAACTCCGGCAAGGACCACAGGCGCCAGTCATAGGTGAATGCCTTGTCTATCCGCGAACCATCCGGGAAACGGAATCCGATATGGCACAGCACTTCAGATGTGACGGGACGGTATTTTTCCTGATGCCATACATAGGTGAAGCCGCGATGTGCGGTCGTCTCACGAAGCTCGCGATAGGCATCGTATCCGCCGTAGGCATCCAGAAAGAAGATGCCGTCCTTGACCAGTGAACGCCGGACACGGCGGAAATACCGCAGCATCTGTGCACGCGTCTTGAATATCCAGTAACTGAAGTTGAAGGCGGCAACCGCATCAAAACCTGTGGCCCGGACTTTGGTGACGTCGGCCTGCAGCAGTTCCACCCGTGCCTGCTCCGAGGGCTTTAGCCGGTCAACGTTTTGCCTCCGCCCCCAGTCCAGAACGGCCGCATCGAGATCGACACCCGTGGCATGCATGGAACGGCCCAGACTCACCCACTGGCAGGCCACGCTGGCCGTACCGCAAAAATCCTCACGCAGTTTGTGTGGCGACCGGCCACGGACCTGCCGGAAAGTATCCACCACAAACTCGCATTCCGACTCGGCACACTGTACGGCCTTCTCGTAGTACGCATGTATGTCTGCCTTCTGGGCAATGCTCTGCTTGCCCGTATTCCTCCGCTCCGCCATCCGTGATTAACTCCTGTATGTCAAAAACCGGCATCATCGCCGGCTACCATCTGCAAGGACTCAAGCAGCAGTCCCGGCCCCGCATCCGCCGCACAGCCCCGGGTACTGAGAAAGCGACGCCAGGCCCGCGCACCCGGCTGACCATGATACAGGCCCAGCATGTGACGAGTGATGTGGTGCAGGCGAACGCGCTCACCTGTCTCCTGTCGCGCGTAGCGCGCCATGGCGGCGACGACTTCCCCCCGTGACGGCGGTTGCCATATGCCCGTCCGGTCAAGAACGCCCGTCTCGACTGTTGTGAGCCAGTAGGGATCTGCGTAAGCCTTGCGGCCGATCATCACACCATCCACCCCGGCCGCCAGATGCATCCTGATCGCAGCGAGTGTATCGACGCCGCCGTTCAGGATAATCCGCAAACCAGGAAAATCCGCCTTGAGCCGGTATACCGTGGCATACAGTAGTGGCGGAATCTCCCGGTTCTCTTTCGGAGACAGTCCGCTGAGCAGCGCTTTACGGGCATGCACGACAAAGGTTCGGCATCCGGCTGCTGAAACCTGCAAAATAAAATCATGCAGAAAACCATAGTCGTCGCGATCATCGATACCAATCCGCGTCTTTACCGTAACGGGCAGCCGGGACTCGGCCTGCATGGCCTCCACACAACGGGCCACCAGGTCCGGCGAACCCATCAGGCAGGCGCCGAAGGAACCCTCTGCGACCCGCGAACTCGGGCAGCCCACATTGAGGTTGATCTCATCGTAGCCATAGGGTTCAGCCTTGCGAACAGCCGCGGCAAGCAATCGGGGATCACTGCCACCCAGCTGCAGGGCGAGCGGATGCTCAGCCGGATCGAAGCGGAGCAGCCTGTCGACGTCACCATGCATGATCGCCGCTGCTGTAACCATCTCGCTGTAAAGACGGACATGGGGACACAACAGGCGCAGGAAATACCTGCAGTGCCGGTCGGTACAGTCCATCATCGGGGCAACCGAAATGCGCCAGGGATCGGCGCCCCGCACCTGCCCGGACAGGGCTGCGACTTCAGGAATCAGCTGCGTCATGGGATCAGGGGACAGGCGTCACGGCCAGAATCCGGACCGGGCTATATAATTGAACGTTAATGTATTCATCACGGGATTCTGTCATGAGCAGTTCCACCAGCACCAGCGAAACCGTCCTCGTCAGCGGCGGCGCGGGATACATCGGCAGTCATGTGGTAAGACAGCTGTGCGAGGCCGGCAAAAAGGTGGTTGTGCTCGACGACCTGTCCACCGGATTCCGCTCGGCGGTACCGGAGGGAACGCTGGTAACCGGCAACACTGGCGACCGCGATCTGGTGGCCGGGCTGCTTGCCGAACACGGAATTTCCACTATTTTGCATTTCGCGGCACACACCATCGTTCCCGAGTCGGTCAGCGATCCGCTGAAGTACTACGGCAACAATACCTGTGCCACCCGCAACCTGCTTGAGTGTGCTGTCCGCGCCGGCGTAAAGCACTTTATCTTTTCATCAACGGCCGCGGTCTACGGCATTCCTGAAAATGGCATTGCCTCGGAAGACACGCCGACGGCACCGATCAACCCCTATGGCAGCTCGAAACTCATGAGCGAATGGATGCTCAGGGATGCCGATCTCGCCCATGCAATGCGCTACGTTTCCTTGCGATATTTCAATGTCGCAGGTGCGGATCCAGGTGGCAGGATCGGTCAGTCCACACGCAAGGCAACCCTGCTGACCAAGGTGGCGTGCGAGGCTGCGGTAGGCAAGCGGCCTCATGTTTCCATCTACGGTACTGACTACCCCACCCCGGACGGCACCGGGATACGCGACTATATCCATGTCGAGGATCTTGCCACCGCCCACCTCGACGCGCTCCGTTATCTGCACGATGGCGGAAAGTCAGCAGTACTGAACTGCGGCTACGGACACGGTTACAGCGTGCGTGAAGTTCTTGCCGCGGTCGAACGCGTGAGTGGCCTCACGCTTGCGAAGAAAGAAGAACCCCGCCGCGCCGGCGACCCGCCGACGCTCGTAGCGGCCGCCGACCGGATTCGCTTGGTACTGGGATGGAGCCCGCGCTTCGATGATCTGGACCTCATCGTCGGTACCGCGCTGCGCTGGGAACAACGCCTGCTCAAACAGCCTGCAGAGTAACCCCCTGGCCGGACTCAGTGGTCTTTGTCGTGCTGAATCGCGTACTTGTCCAACAGGTCGTAGAGCGTCGGCCGCGTGATGCCGAGTAACTGCGCCGCTTTGGATATATTGCCGGCCGCATAGGCCAGCGCACTGTTGATCGCGCGACTTTCCGCATCCTTGCGTACCTCGCGCAGATTCAGGCTCGGCGTCTGCTTACCGTCAGCCGCAAGTCCGAGGTCAACAGCAGTGATATGGCGACCTTCGGCCATGATCACCGCACCCTTGATCTTGTTCTCCATCTCCCGGACATTGCCGGGCCACGGGTAGTTTTCCAGTGCGTTCTGCGCGTCCGGACTGAAGCCGCGGAACTGGCGGTGGTACTGCACAGCGAATCGTTCCAGCAGCGTCCGTGCCAGTAGCAGACGGCAACCGCCGTCCCGTTCGCGCAATGGCGGAATCCGGATAGTGATCTCGCTGATCCGGTAATAGAGATCTTCACGAAAGCGGTTCTCGCGAATCGCCACCTCAAGGTTCTGGTTCGTGGCGCAGACGACGCGCACGTCTACGGGAATCTCCTCCCGTCCGCCGACGCGCTCCACAACCCGCTCCTGCAAAAATCGCAGCAGCTTGGCCTGCAGCGGCAAAGGCATGTCGCCGATCTCGTCAAGAAACAGCGTACCGCCATCCGCGTGCTCGATCTTGCCGGGCGTCTGTCGCACCGCGCCGGTAAATGCACCCCGCTCATAACCGAACAGCTCGCTCTCGAGCAGGTTTTCCGGGATAGCCGCGCAGTTGATGGCAACAAAGCCCTTGTCGACCCGCGGACTCAATGAGTGCAGGGCCCGGGCCAGGACCTCCTTCCCGGTACCGCTCTCACCGAGCAGCAGTGTCGTGGCATTCGTGGGTGCAACTTTCTCGACGATGCGGCAGACCTGCAGCATCGATTCGCTGGCAGCCACTACACCATCCAGCGGTGACATGCCCTGCTTCTGCAGCAGCTTCTGGTTCTGCCGCTCCAGCTCGTGGATGTGGTACGCGCGATCGACGATCAGCTGCAGCGTATCGGTATCGACTGGCTTCTGGTAAAAATCATAGGCACCGATGGCCACCGAACGAATAGCGTTCTGCTGGTCGCCGTGACCGGTGACGACAATCACCTTGGTAGCCGGCACGAGCGCCAGAATCTCCTCGAGTGTGGCGAGTCCTTCGCTGACTCCTTCCGCATCTGGCGGCAGGCCCAGATCCTGCAGCACTACAGGCGGCTCATGACGACGCAGCTGCGCCAGCGCGCCCGCCCGATCCTCGGCAACGATAACTTCGTAGTCCGTGAAGCACCACTTGAGCTGGCTCTGCAAGCCCGGGTCGTCCTCGACCACAAGAAGCTTCCTGCGCTGGTCTGTCAAAGATCTCTCCGCTGAAAACTGAAGCCCTGCGCCACACCCGGCCGGACAGGATCAAACACAACACAAACCCGGGCCATCATAACGCACGGGTCCGGCACATCATGCCGCCGACGTCACAGCACCGGGTTCAAACAGCGGCAACCAGATGATAAACCGGGTGCGCGTACCCGGCTCCGAATCAACCCGCAGCGAACCGCCCGCATCCGTTACCAGCGTCCGTGCCTGATACGCGCCGATACCCATACCCTTGCTGCCCTTGGTCGTATCAAAGGGACGGAACAGACGGGTGCGGATGAACTCCGGCTCCATCCCGCAACCGTCATCCTCGATCGTAATCGCCACACCATCATCAGCCGCAGCAACCGCGACGCTGACCGAACCATCGCGAGTGGTCGCTTCCTGGGCATTACGTATCAGGTGTACGAGTACTGCGGTGAATCGCTCACGGTCTATCCAGACCTGCAGGTCTGATTCCGTATCACCGAACTGCGGGACTGGCTCCCTGCCCCGACAGCGCTCTACCGCATCAGCCACAGCCGCCGCCGCCCGGACGCGCTGGCGCGGCCCCGTGGTTTCACCACTCTGCAGCTGCTGCAGCAGCTTGTTCATGCGCAGGACGGAGTTGTCGATTGTCGTCATCACATCATCGATAAACGCCGGATTACCCTTGTGCTTTGCAGCGTTACGCAACATCAGCGATTGCTGGGCAATCAGGTTCTTGAGGTCGTGCATAACGAACGCGGTCAGCCGGTTAAATGCCTCAAACTGGCGCCCTTCGGCCAGTTTCTGATCCGCTTCGTACTGCGCCAGAAAGGCGGCGACCTGCCGGCCTGAAGTGCGCAGCAGATCGATCTCCTCAAAACTCAGCCTGAAACTGGAACCGGGCTGATGCAGCATGATCAACCCCGTAAGCGTTGCGTTACTGATCAGCGGAACGATCAGCAGGCCATCCGGGAACGCATCCAGCCACGACGGCTTCTTCAGACCTGAATACAGTTCTGGCCGGCGCGACAACTCTGCTGTATCGATGATCCACTGACGCTCAAGCATGAACAGGACCAGCGGGTCATCGATTGCGATGCGCGCTTCCGGCAGGCTCTGTACATTCCAGCCGGCCAGGGCAGTCAGTTGCCGGTTCTCGTCGACAGGTGTCCAGAGTATGCCGGCTGGACTGCCTACGATCTCGGCCAGTGCCTTGATCACGCGCTCCGGAAGCGGCAGACCCGCACCCTTTGAAACCAGGGTATCGATCAGCCGTAACCACTCCTCCCGATAGTCGTAGCGAAATGGTACGAAATGTTTGCTGACAAACACTTTCAGCCGTGCATTCAGACGCTCGGAGAACAGCAGTACCACAAGCGGCGTACCCATGCCGAGCACCAGGGCAAGCGCCGCCTGTCGGGCGATCAGTGGTTCCAGCGAGCGGAATACCGGCAGCAGGAACAGGGTGACCAGCAGGATGGACCCGGTGGCCAGAAAACGCGGTGCATAGCTGCGCGCTTCAGGAGACACGAATATATCGAGCGACCACTGCGGTCGCTGGCGGAGCGAGAACAGCATCAGCAGACCCGCCGCCGCCAGGCACAACGCCGCGAGGCCGCTCAACCAGCGCGGCACGCCCGCACCGGCCGCAGCGACAATAGCCACGACGGCCTGCGAACCCGAAACCAGTACCGCGGCAAGAGCGAGAGCTCGCGTTGCCGTCCGTCCCTCAACCGGGGCATCACTGACAAACTGGGCCGCCAGTGCCAGACACAAGAGCGCGACCGCTGCTGCAATCACATTGCAGACCGTATCCAGCCAGCCAGCCGTGCCGACAGAGGTCAGCCAGATGACCCCGGCTGATGCACTGATGACCACGATCCAGAACAGCCGTAGCAGCCATCTGACCAGTTCCGGCATGGACCGCTCGTAAGGTCCACGCAAAAGCCGGTGCAGGAGCTGATACCAGCTATAGAGCAGGAGAATCTGCACACCGTAGGCCAGCAGTGCAAAGTACTGAATGCCCCTGGCATAACCGGACTGGGCGAAAAAAAGCCCCCAGACCACGCCGCCGAAAACTACGCCGAGTATCTGGTTCCGCAGCAATACCCCGCCACCGGTGAGCAACACATAGGCGCCGACGAGGGCATAGGAAAGCGCCACCAGGCTGGCCCACAAGGCGGTATTGAATAACGCGGCGGTCACGCAGCCATCATAATGCCCGTTTGCTCAGATGGTTAGCATGCATTCGATGAATGGATCACAGCATCAGGTATTGCCCAGGAACGCTGGCCGCGGTAGCGGCCAGCGCCAGGATCATGAGAAATGGCGTCCCCAAGGGGATTCGAACCCCTGTTACCGCCGTGAAAGGGCAGTGTCCTAGGCCTCTAGACGATGGGGACAGTCTGGTGGGCTAACGGTACTGGAAGTAATTGGTGGAGCTAGTCGGGATCGAACCGACGACCTCTTGCATGCCATGCAAGCGCTCTCCCAGCTGAGCTATAGCCCCACACGGCTGGCCCGGGAATCTACGCGACCGCTCCCAAGACTGTCAAGGAAAGCTGCAGGCCCCAATCCGAAATATACGGAATCAAGATGGTAGCCGCGCGATCGCCTGCTTCAGGCGGTCGAAGGTCTTGTTCCGCCCGAGCAATTCGAGCGTCACGTCGATCGGCGGCGATACAGTACCGCCGGTCACGGCCACGCGCACGGGCTGACCGAGCTTGCCGAAGCCGATGCCGCATTCCGCTGCTACGGCAGTCATGGCGGCATGAATATCAGTGCGCGTCCAGGCTGTAGCCTCAGCAAGGCGTGTGACCAGCAGGCTGAGCGGCCCGGCAACCGTCGCTGTCAGGTGTTTGTTGATTGCTGCGGTATCGATCTGTCCTGGTTCCGCATACAAATAGTGTGCGCTGCTGGCAATCTCATGCAAGGTAGTCGCCCGCTCCCGATATGCCTCAATAACCGCGACTGCAGGTGGTCCATTCCGTACATCAAGCCCTGCCCGCTCCAGCTGCATCACCAGATCCGACGCCAGTTCCTCCGGGTTGCTGCTGCGGAGATGCTGCTGATTGATCCAGTCGAGCTTGCCCGTATCAAAACGTGAGGCCGAAGCGTTGACCGCTGCGATGTCGAACAGGCGGATCATCTCTTCGCGCGAAAACAGTTCCTGGTCACCGTGCGACCAGCCGAGGCGTGCCAGATAGTTCAGCACTGCATCCGGCAAATAACCCGCATCACGGTACTCGAGTACATTGACGGCCCCGTGCCGCTTTGACAACTTGGCCCCGTCCGGCCCGAGGATCATCGGCAGGTGGCCATAGGCGGGACGAGCAAAGCCCAGTGCATCGATCAAGTGCATCTGTCGCGGTGTGTTATTGAGGTGGTCATCACCACGAATCACGTGGGTGATCCCCGTATCACCATCATCCACCACGACGCCAAAATGGAATGTTGGTGAGCCGTCAGATCGCATGATGATCAGGTCGTCGAGCTCGGAGTTCTGGAATTCGACACGGCCACGCACCAGATCGTCGACAATCGTGACGCCCTCATGCGGCGTGCGGAAACGCAGTACCGGGGACACACCAGGGACCGGACTCAGGCGCTCCCTGCAACGTCCGTCGTAGCGCGGATTTTCGCCACGCGCCATCTGGGCAGCGCGCATCTTCTCAAGCTCGTCCCGGCTGCAGTAGCACTGATATGCGCCGCCCGCCTCCAGCAACTGCGCTGCGAGTTCGCGGTAACGATCCATCCTTGCGGTCTGGTAGTACGGCCCCTCGTCATAATCAAGGCCAAGCCAGTTCATTGCCTCGAGGATCGCGTCCACTGCAGCCTGGGTAGACCGTTCACGGTCAGTGTCCTCGATCCTGAGCACGAACTGCCCGCCGTGATGGCGCGCATACAACCAGGAGAACAGCGCGGTACGGACCCCGCCGATGTGCAGATAGCCGGTGGGGCTTGGAGCGAAGCGCGTCTTGACGGTCATTGCATTCCAGAACTGGCGAACTTGGGCGCGATTCTAGCGTGAACGGGTTTCGGCCGCCCCGCCGCGGCTTCCATTGGCATCGTTGCCAGCGATTGGCACACTGTCCACCACATGCCTGCTGGTACTCAATTGACGAAGGCCATGATGGACCTGGCTCCGCCAGCTGTTGCCTGTGCGCTGTACGACGCAGGCCGCGAGCCAGAACCGTTATGGCCAGCGGAACTTCCGGCTGCTGCCAGCATGAGCGAGAAGCGTCGACGCGAGTTCGCTGCTGGCCGCCATTGCGCGCGCCAGGCGCTGGCTTGCCTGGGACACGAGGCAGTTGCGCTGCCCATCGGCCCCGGTCGTGCGCCCGTATGGCCACCCGGAGTTATCGGCTCGATTTCGCACACCAGTGACGTCGTCATTGCCGCTGTCGCCTGGAAGTCTGATCTCCGCTCGCTGGGAATCGACCTGGAAAGTGCTGACCCGCTTGAGCCTGACCTGCTCGAACTGGTATGCCGTGAAGAGGAGCGGGCTGCACTGACCAGCTGCGGCCTTGATCCGCAGCTCGCCGCCAAGCTGATATTCAGCGCCAAGGAAAGTGTCTATAAATGCCTCTGGCCGGTAACAGGCAGATTCCTCGAATTTCATGCCATCGGCATCAGGATCGATCCGGGCGCACCCCGGTTTACGACCTACGGTGAAGATCCCTTTATCGAAGAAACGCTGAAGACTATCTGCGGTGGATACCGGAGAGTTGGCAGCTTGCTGCTCAGTTGCGCTTGGCTGCCCTGATCAGGGTTGAGGCGGCCGCTGAAGGGCGGGCAGAAAAGTCCGACGAAGCACGCTGTCGTGTCGCCATCGCTGGGGCACGTACCGGAGAGGAGATATTCACCGGTGGTGCCGTAGCGGTTTGAGCTGAAGCCAAACGCCGGTCAATGCCGCTGCGCCGCTCGGGTCCCGCATAAGCCGGATCCTGCCCACGACGCCGATCGCCCGTGATTCTGCGCCGGCAAATTGAGCGATGCAGGAAGCGCATCACCCGCCAGGCGTGCATGATCATCCAGAAATAACCGAGCCCGACCAGCAGAAAACCGCCGGCAACGAGCAGCTCGGGCACATGCCAGTAAACACTTGCCAACCCGATGAGCACACCGAGTGAGGCAATTGCAGCCATCAAACCGACCGTCTCGTTGACGGTATAGCCGGCCAGGAGGAACACATGATGCAGATGCTCCCGGTCCGGTGAAAACGGTGATCGTCCGCGCAAGATCCGGCGCAGCATCATGGTGACGGTATCGAAAATGGGCAGCATCAGGAACCACAGGGCTGCCGCAGGACTGATTACCCTGGACTCGCCCTGGGACAGCGAGACTGCATACCAGGTCAGTGCGAAGCCCAGAAACATGCTGCCCGCATCACCCATGAATATGGAGGCGCGCTGGCGGCCGGGAAGCCGGAGATTGAAAAGCAGAAAGCCCACCACTGCCGAGCCGAGCAGTGGCAGCAGGATGACATCTGCGACGTTACCCCACAGGTACGCTGCCAAGAACAGTCCGGCCAGCGACACCAGCGACAGACTGCCACTCAGCCCATCCAGGCCATCGCACATGTTCAGCGCATTGATGACACCCAGGGTCGCAAAAACCGTGAACGGAACTGCAAAGACGCCCATTGTCAGCAACCGCCCGGACAGCGTCATGCCGCCCAGATCATTCAGTACAACGCCAGCGCCAAAGATCATCAGCAATGCCGCAGCGATCTGCGCGGCGAAGCGCGCGAGCGGTGACAAATCAAAAAAGTCATCGACGACGCCAACCGTTACCAGCAGCAGACCTCCGCCGAAAAAACTCAGAATCTCACGAAGCGGCAGGGTCACCCCTTCGGCAACAGTCAGCAGGAATGCCACGACCAGACCGGCAAATATTGCCAGGCCACCAACCAGTGGCGTCGGGATCTGATGACTCTTCCGCTCGTTTGGAATATCGACGAGTCCGGTGACCACGGCGAGCGGACGCAACAGCAGGATCAACAGCGTAGTTGAGGTCAGTGCGGCCAGGGATATGTGATAAACAGACATATGCCAATCTTTTTCGTGTAACCAGTGAGCCGTTCAGTGTGTCATTACCATTGTCCTGAAGCGTGACACTATTCGCCTCGACCGTGGATTTCTGCGATGGTCCTCACAGGCGGAAGCGTCGCAGCAGATCCAAATCGCGTTTAGACTGGAGAGACTATATAGGCGCTCGTTCAAAGAACCGCGTTACGGGTTCGTAAGGCTTCAGGCGGACGGGGCTTGCGGTTAACATAAAGCCGGGAGCATCGTTTGCAGCGCATTTCACTTTCAGCAGGAGCAACGGCATGACAAGGCGGTTTCACAACATTCTGGCGGGCGCTGCTGCAGCCCTGCTTATCCTGATGAACAGCCTGGCGCCGCAATCTGCGCTGGCCCAGGACGCAACGCCAAGCGTCGGCGCATACCCGGTCAATGCGGGTGACGTACTTGAAGTACTGGTGTGGAAGGAAGAGAACCTGCAGAAGCAGGTGGTGGTCCGTCCCGATGGGTACTTCTCCTTTCCGCTGACCGGAGATATCCGCGCGGAAGGCCGGACCATTGAGGAGATACGCCGCGATATTTCGTCACAAATCGCGCGCTATATCCCCGACCCGGTCGTCAGCGTCTCGATCTTTGAACCCCGCGGCAGCAAGGTGTATGTCATCGGCCAGGTCAACCGGCCCGGCGAATTTCCGATCAATCGCTATGTCGATGTGATTCAGGCGCTGAGCATGGCCGGTGGCACGACGCCATTCGCCAAGCTGGACGAAATCAAGATTCTGCGCCGCGAGGGCGCGACACAGACAGCAACCACCTTTGCCTATGGCGACATCGCCAACGGCAAACGGCTGCAGCAGAACATCGTACTGAAGCCCGGTGATACGGTTCTTGTGCCCTGATTTTCCAGGCACTACCACAGTCAGGAATTGAGATTGCAATGCGCCACCAGCACTTGAGGTCTGCCGTAACCGCACTGTCGTTACTTCTACCTTGCCTGATGGCGTCCACGCCGGCCCGGGCCTACTGGGAGCTGATACCGCGTATCGAGGGCGGGGTCACCGCTGAAACGAATCCATACAACCGGATTGAAACGCAGAGCTACGACAGTGCCAGCGGAGCGTTTGCAGACTTTCGTCTGGAAGGCTCTCTGCAGACTCCTCGCGACGTTGTCACACTGACCCCAAGGTTGCGTAGTTCCCGGTTCGCCGGCTCAAACGAGCCACTGGACGACGATGACTACTGGATTAACCTTGACGCAACTCACTACTGGGATACCGCCAATGCCAACCTGGGTGTCGTGTACCGTGACAACGGTATACGGACCAGCGAGTTCAATACGGCAAACCCAGGTCAAACAAGGGACGACTCACAGAGCACCTGGTCATTCGACCCGTCGCTAAGCTATATTTTTTCAGCGCGTAACTCCATACAACTCACCGCTAACTGGACGGATATCGCATACGACGCGCCTCCACAGTCGGGCTATTATGACTACACTAACGGCAGTATCCAGGCGACATGGATTCACGCCTTTAGCCCAAAAACGTCTGTTCTTGCAGCCATCAATGGCGGCTCTTTCAAGGCAAACGACCCCGACTCAGCAAGCAAGAACAACACTGATTCGTTTGGCGGAACCCTGGCCCTGGAGCGCAAACTGAGTTCAACGCTTACTACCACGGTCACCTTGGGCAGCTCGCGCAGCACCCAGGATGTTGAGGGCCTTTTCTATGATCCGTATAACCCGGGATTTCTTTGCCCGACCTATCCGTTTGCGTTATGTTCGATCACCGACAAGAGCAACAACTTCGTTGGCGGCATTACGCTTCGTCAGACCTCGGAGGTCATGACGACGACAATCGACTATAGCCAGTCGCAGGCGCCGCGATCAAACGGGACGTCTGTTGTGTCGGAGAGTTTTCGCATTAACTTTCAGCGCCTGCTGAGTCAGCGGCTGGACGGCTCCTTTAACCTGCTCTACACCAGTGATTCCGCCCTAGGCAATTATGGTCGCCAGGACAGAACGTACTTTGCAGGCAATGCTGCTCTCAGGTACCGGTTGACCCGGACGCTGGCCGTTAACGGGAGCTATAACTACTCGGTCAACAACGACGACGCCAATGGTGCCAAGCAGAAGAACAACAGCCTGTTCTTTTCCCTGATCTATACAGGCGTGGGAATCCGTCGCTAGCCGAAAAATGGTGGGCGATGAGTGGATTGAACACTCGACCTCTGCTGTGTGAAAGCAGCGCTCTCCCACTGAGCTAATCGCCCGCTGCGGCGCAGATGATATACGGAGTCCGGTCGCTCTGGCAAAGCCGGCCAGCAGCCCTGCAGACCGGACCGACAATCGCCAACCGTGAGCCAGGCACGCTCCACAGGCTATACTGGGGACTAAAATCGCCGGTACGGAGCTGTTAACCGGCGGGATTTTGCGCCCTGACAGAACGACGGACCAGAATGTACGAAGAATTCTTTCATCTGCAGTGCCGCCCGTTCGACCTGACGTCGGACCCGAAATTCATTTTCATGACGGCACAGCATGCCCGGGCCGTAGCCAATTGCCGGTTCGCACTGTTGAACCGTGACAGCTTCGTAATCATAACCGGCGAGATCGGGATCGGTAAAACCACAATCCTGAACACCGTGATCGAGGAACTTGGCCCGGAATACGTGACGGCCAAGCTTGTACACACCACCCTCTCGGATATCGAACTGCTGCAGGCGCTGCTTTCGGAGTTCGGCATGCCGAACTACACCAAGAAGAAGGTCCTGTTGCTCGATACGCTGCGCAGCTTCTTTCTGGAAAAGCACCGCGCCGGAATACATGTGGTCATCATTGTTGACGAGGCCCAGAACCTCAGCAGTTCAGCGCTTGAGGAACTGCGCCTCCTGTCCTGCATTGATACCAGCGACAGACGAATCGTCTCGATCGTACTTACTGGCCAACCCTCGCTTGACGACCTTTTGGATGCGCCGGGACTCGCCCAGCTCAGACAGCGGGCACGGCTCAGGCAACGGCTGGATGCAATGGAAGAAGCCGAAACCATCGACTATATCCGGCACCGCCTGCAGGTAGCCGGCGGCAACGCCGACGAGATATTCGAGGCCGATACGCTGCCTGAAATCCATCGCCTCACCTTCGGCATACCCCGGCTTATCAACACCCTGTGCGACACAGCCCTGACTGCGTGCATGGTGGATGATCGCCACAAGGTAACTATCGAAGTCATCGACAACGTAGTTCATGAACTGCGCTGGCAATGGTTCGAAGAGAAGAACCCGCATCATGAGAAAGAGGCGTCCGCATCCCCTCGGGAAAAGTCACAAGATAGCCGTGTGAGCCTGATGGTTTACCGCGCCGGGCAACTCCTTGAGCAGATGGAGACCTCAACATTTCCCTTTGTCATCGGCCGCAGCAATGCGAACGATCTTGTCATCATCGACAAGGAAGTCAGCCGCCGGCACGCGCTTATAGACTGCATCGGCGGCATTTATGTTATCGAAGACCTGAACAGCCGGAATGGCATCCTGGTCAACCAGAAACCACGTGGGCGAGCGCTATTGCGTTCCGGAGACATCATCAGCTTTGGCGGGGTCGATGTGGTGTTCTACCTTGAACGTCAGCACGACATGCAGCCACGATCAGCGCTACTGGAAAAGGCCACGACCGACTCCGGCGACGATACTGGCCAACGCACAACACTCCTCGATATCGGTACTCAGGCCCTCGGCTGATCCGGCACCGACTGCTTGCCACGCCGGTCGGCACCTGGCGCCGCACCGGACATGCTCGTCCCGCGTCCCCAGACCACCACTTCTGCAGTCTGAAGCAGGATAAGCAGATCAAGGATCAGGCTCGCGTTCTTGATGTAGTACAGGTCGTACTGCAGTTTCTCTCGGGCATCCGCCACCGAAGCGCCATAGGGAAAGTTCAGCTGCGCCCAACCCGTCAATCCCGGCCGTACTCCATGACGGTAATAATAGAGCGGGACCTGCCGGCTGAGATCTTCGACGAACTCCGGACGCTCTGGCCGCGGCCCAACCACGCTCATATCACCCCTGACGATATTGATCATCTGCGGCAATTCATCGATCCGGAAGCGCCGCAGAATCTTGCCCGTGCGCGTGATCCGGTCATCGCCGGCTGTAGACCAGCGTGGCCCGGTATCACGCTCGGCATCGATACGCATGCTCCGGAACTTGTACAGCCGGACGATACGACCATGTCGCCCTACCCGGGTCTGGCGATAGAAAATCGGTCTGTGGATACCATCCTCGATGACTATGCCGAGAACGGCCAGCACCGTTAAAGGCAGAGTAAGAATCAGCAAGACGACGCCAAAGAACACATCAAATGCCCGCTTGAGCAGCCGGTAGATCAGGCTTGTTTCACTGCTTTTTTCATACAACAGCCAGCTCGGGCGGAGGATATCGAGATCGAGGTACTCGGTCTCACGCTCCAGAAAGTCCACCAGGTCAGTTACCGGTACACCGCGCTGCTTGAACTGCAGCAGGAACTCCATTGGCAACATACCCCGTCGATCATCCAGCGCGACAACGATTTCATCGAATCTCCAGTTGGTCGCGTCGTCAGCGTTGATGACCGGCTCGATGCCAAGCTCCGCGGCGCGCTGCCGCTCGCCATCGAGCGCCACGAATGCTACCGCTTCAAAACGCCGGCGATCGGAGCGGCGGCGCAGCATGCTGATCTTTGATGCGAATTCACCAGCACCGACCACCAGCACCCGTCGCTTTACCGGATTGTCATCGATCAGGCGGAGCATCACGAGACGGATACCCACCAGCATGAAGCAGGCAATGAGCATGGCCAGTGCCATCACGCCACGCCCGACCACGAAGAAACTGGGCACCATATAAAAAAACAGGATGTTGGCCAGGCTGCCCAGCACCACGGCCAAAAAGACTCGTGCGATGGCTTCCTTGGTGGTTGGGCGCTGGCGCACCCGGTAGAGCCCCATCGCGAGCATGCCGACCATGACCCAAAATACAAAGGAGCTTGCCGGGTACGGCGTGGCCTCAATAAGCCATGTGAGAGTCGCCCCGTTCAATCCAAAACGCAGCCACATCGCCAGGCAAAACGCCACGGTCGCCGCGAGGATATCCGCCACGACCATAAGCGCCATCGGGTTGCCATGACCACGTTTACCGGCGCGAAACATGTTCACGAACTCAGCATGATGCAGAATCGATAGTCATTTCCGGATCTTCCTCTCTTGCCGCCCTGCATGCAGCGGACCCTTTCCTCGATCAAGTATACGATTGAGAAACCTGCTTTACCGTGCTGATTCCCGACATTTTTCGGCCCCGGTCGCAAACAACTGAGCGGACGTCCGCAATCCGGTTTCGACGATCTGCGCTTTGCACGCAATACAGCAAATTACCACCAGATAAAAAAACCGTGAGCCTCACCCTGTGAAGATGTAAAATCGCCCGTCACTAAGTGCTTGCGCAGCTCAA
Organism: uncultured Chromatiaceae bacterium; assembly: GCA_964371995.1. GTDB lineage: Bacteria > Pseudomonadota > Gammaproteobacteria > Steroidobacterales > SHZI01. The sequence continues at coordinate 18,629 of CAYJPG010000047.1, forward strand.
CTTCATGCGGTTTACTGGCCGTGTGCAAGGGCAAACCCGTCGAAAGGCGGGGACGCAAAGCTACCGGTCTTCGGGCGTGAGCCCATGATAGCGGGGTTGCCAGTAAAGGGTTTTTGTTACCACGACAGCCTCAGCGGCTGTCGTGGGTGCGAGCTCTTGCTGACCATCCCCTCACCACATAGCACGGCGTTCGGGCAGAACGCGAAGGGGATGGGCAGATGGGGCAGTCTACAAACCAAATCGGCAGAATCGCAGCCAGATACCTGGCGGTCAGTGCGATTGCGCTGATGTTGGCCGCGTGCGGTGGCGGCGGCGGTAGCGGTGCTTCTGCAAGTACACCTGCCCAAATTCCATCCCAACCCGGCCAGAACAGGGCCCCGCAGATCACGGGAACGCCGGCGACAACCGCACAGGTCGGCGCAACCTACGTCTTTCATCCAGGCGCATCGGATGCCGACAACGACACGCTCAGTTTCCAGATCTCCAGCAAGCCGGCATGGGCTTCCTTTGATCCTGCATCGGGAACACTGACCGGTACGCCCGCCAGCAACAACATCGGCACCAACAGCAACATCGTCATCAGCGTCAGCGACGGCACCGCCAGCGTATCCCTGCCGGCGTTTTCGATTCAGGTACAGGCAGCACCGCAGACCGATCTGCCGCCTACGATCAGCGGTGCGCCACCCACCACCATCGTTGCTGGCCAAGCCTACAGTTTCAGGCCGTCTGCATCCGATCCGAATGGTGACACTCTCACTTTTTCCATCAGCGGCAAGCCGGCATGGGCGACGTTCAGTACCGTCACCGGACGCCTGAATGGCACGCCGGCACCGGCTGACGTCGGCTCATATACGGGCATCGTCATCCGCGTCAGCGACGGCACCACGACGGTCGCGTTGGCAGCTTTCACCATC
>CAYJPG010000048.1:0-19184 GCA_964371995.1 uncultured Chromatiaceae bacterium
GGTTGATATACGGCGGGCGCCAGAAGTAACCGCCAGTCGGCAGTTCGCCAAACTGCATCATGAAGGACGTACCCCAGATGTGATACGCCTCTTCGGCACTGTCATGGTAGGAGATATTGTTCTGCGTAAACTCCGGTGTCATGCAATAGAGGAAGCTCAGCGCCTCGGTCAGCACGTCGTAGTGCAGCACCTTGATCAGGCAGCCTGAGGCCACTGACGGGGAAACCAGGTTGCCCGGTGCCCAGGGGCGATCCTTATAGCTGTTGACCGAACTGAAGGCCTCGGTGAGCGCCAGCGGGTGATGCTTGTCGCTCTCTGCAAAGGCAGGCTCGCTGTCATTGAACATCAGCAGCACTTCGGCGCCCTGCGCTGACTCGATGACACCGACGGCCATACCGGCAGGTATGAATGCGTAGTGACCTTCAACCCAGCTTTCCTTGCCAACCCGCAGCGTACCGGTCAGAACGAAGATCTCCATGTCCGAGTAGCACAGTCCGGGCTTGCGCTTGAAACCTCCATCAAAGCGGACCTTCAGCGTACAGGCGCCGGTGTCAGCATCCAGGGACAACACCTTGTAATGGCTGCCCTTGAAGCCGGACAGGTCGAATTTTTTGAAGGGATGATTCAGTTCGACATAGGGTTCGATATGTGGTCGTGCCATGAGACTTCTCCTTAAAAAATGACCTGGTGCTTGCCCTTGGGTTTTTTGGCAATCTCACCGGGCTTGATGATCCGTTTCTGGTCGCCACTCACGTTGAATCCCGTGGCCTGGATCGCCCGCAGGAACGCGGCCACCCATTTCTCACGCTGGGGCGCGAGCGCGTCCTGCTCCTTGACGATCGCTGCGTAGCGCTTTTTCTGCTCCGCGACGTTTTCGACGACCCAGTTCCAGTTAGCGGCTACCGGGGCGGGTTTATGGTCCTGTACACGTTCTGTCATGGTCTTGCTCCTTTCGGGATACTTCCCCGGAAGCCAGATTAGCGCAGCTTTCCATACGTAAAAGTCGTTTCTTTCTTCGATATACTTCGGGAAATACGAAGTATTGGAGGCCGCATGAAACACCCGAACTACAACCACCTGCTGTACTTCTGGATGGTCGTCCGCGATGGCGGTGTGGCCCGTGCCGCAGAAGCCCTGCACATCACGCCGCAGACAATCAGCGGGCAGATCAAGCTGCTGGAAACAGAACTGAATGGTCGACTGCTGGAGAAGAAGGGCCGGCGCGCGGTACCCACGGAGCTGGGCCTGACCGTCTACGAATACGCCGACGAGATCTTTTCCCGTGGCCAGGACCTGATCCGGGTGCTGCAGGGCGTTACCCCGCACGGCCAGCGTACCGTCACCGTGGGCGTCTCCGACGTGGTACCCAACCTCATCGCATGGCGCGCCATCGCACCCCTGACGCAGGGTGAAAATCCCTTCCGGGTGGTATGCCACACGGGCGGGCTCGACACACTGGCAGCGGATCTCGCCGCACACCGCCTGGATTTCGTGCTTTCAACCAGCGCCCTGACTGCAAGCTCCGGATTTCGCGCCTTCAGTCACCTGCTGGGCGAATGCGAAATCAGTTTCTTTGCGCCGCCGCGAGTGGCGGCCCGGTTGCGCCGGGGCTTTCCGGGCAGCCTCGACCAGACGCCGTTCCTGCTGCCGACGGAACGCAGCCCGAACCGGCGCGTACTGGAGAACTGGTTCCTGGAAAACGGCATCACACCGCAGGTCGTCGGCGAGTTTGATGACAGCGGACTGCTCAAGACTTTCGGCCAGGGCGGTCTGGGCGTCTTTGCCGCACCCTCGGCAATCGAGCAGGAAGTCGCCCGTCAGTGCAAGGTGCGGATTATCGGCAAGGCCGGCAGTGCGCGCGCGAAGTTCTACGCGCTGTCCATGGAACGGAAGATCAGGCACCCCGCGGTCATACAGATCATGGCCGGCGCGCGCGGCACGCTGTTCAGCGATTAGCGCTCAGCGCGGCGCAGCGGCCCGCTGCAAACGATCGTTGATGGCTTCACCGAGGCCATGGTCCGGCACGGGTGCTACCGCGATGCCGGCTGCACCACTGGCATCCAGCGCACGCAGCATCGCAAAGAGGTTGGCTGCCGCTTCAGTCAGGTCACCGCTGCGCGACAGGTTCAGGCTGCCATCACGGTGATGCGTACCGAAGCCGAGAAAGACTTCAGCTGCCTCCGGCGCGACCGCATTCATCCGCAGCCGTGCGCGCGGTGCGTAGTGGGATGCGAGCTGACCAGGTGCTTCGATATGTCCGGCCGGCACCGCTGAGATCGCATCGACGACGGTCAGCAAAGCTTCACGACCGATGCCGCCCGGCCGCAGGACGCGCACGGCTTCGCCAGGCAGCACGGCGACGATGGTCGATTCCAGCCCGACCTGCGCAGGCCCGCCATCAAGCACCAGACCGGCCTGCGCACCGAGTTCCGCGACCGCATCCTGCGCGGTGGTCGGGCTGATGTGCCCGGAGCGATTGGCAGAGGGTGCGGCAACCGGGCGCCCAAAGGCACGAATCAGGTCCAGGGCCACCGGATGACCGGGCATGCGCAGCGCCACTGTCTGCAAACCCGCACGCGCCAGCTCGCAAACCCGGCCGGTGGCTGCAACTGGCAGCACCAGGGTCAGCGGTCCCGGCCAGAACCGTGCGGTGAGACGCTGTGCACGATCATCAAACACCGCCTCGCCGGTGGCCATCTCGATACTGGCCACATGAGCGATCAGGGGATTGAACTGTGGCCGGCCTTTCGCGGCATAGATGCGTGCGACCGCCAGATCACTGCTTGCATCCGCACCGAGTCCGTACACCGTCTCGGTCGGTATGCCGACGAGTTCCCCGCGGCGCAGACACTCGACGGCCTGTGCGATAGCCGGCTCGCTCGCCTTAACGATGTCCATGCGCCGGCCTCATGCGCGGCACTCAGGCTGCTGCCGGCTTGCGTGCCGGAAAAGCTGGCAGCCGTGCCAGCAGAATCGTTGCGATGACCAGCATCGCGGCATGCACCAGCAGGATTTCGGTGTAACCACCAAAGCGATCCACGGCATTGGCAGTCGCCAGGGGCCCCAGGCCCGCACCCAACGAGTACGCGCTGTAGTACCAGGCATAAATGCTGCTGAAGTGATGCAGGCCGAAGTAGCGGCTGACCAGATAGGCGGTTACATCCACCTCGGCACCCGCGGCGAGACCGGTGAGGATGCCGGCGACGAACGCCAGCCAGCCACTCGCGCCGGAAGCGAGCAGGAAAACTGCGGCGATGGGTCCGAGCAGGAAAGCGATCGCCACACGCGGCGCAAAGATGCGATCCATCAGCCAGCCGGCAGCCACACGACCGAAAAGCAACGCCACAGCAAGTATCGACAACGCATTGGCCGCGCGCATCGGCGTGACACCACGGCTGATGAGCAGCGGTACCAGGTGTACCTGGATGCTGGTCACTGCGAGGCCGATCAGCAGAAAGACCACCAGCATCATCCAGAAGTGGCCTGTGGCGAGCGCCTGCTTCAGCGTCATACCAGGAGGTGCACTGGATTCCATCGCCCTCCTCCTGCTGCTGGCCGCTGTGTCACCGTCAGGCAGCAAACCCATGGACTGCGGCGAGTCGCGCACGACCAGCAATATGACGCTGCCGCCAAACACGATGATGGCGGCAGCGATCACCAGCCAGGCGCTGCGCCAGCCATAGGCGTCGATCGCCCACTGCGTCAGGATCGGCCATGCAAAACCGCCGATACCGACGCCAGCCAGCGTTACACCGAGCGCCAGACCGCGCTGGCGATCGAACCACAGCGCAATAATCCGCGTGAAGGCGATATGCGTGGTGCCGACGCCGAGCACCGCCAGAGCGATGTAGCGCAGATAGAAGGTGAGGACGTTTGCATCCTGAAAGTAGAAGGAAGCAACCAGCGCAGCCTCGAAGACCAGGCCAACCAGAATCACGCGCCGGGCACCGAGCCGGTCGACCAGCAGACCGAAGAACGGCGCTACAAAGGTGATCGTCAGCACGGACAGGAAGAGTGCCGCGAATACCTCAGTCTGCGACCAGTCGAATTCTGCCCGCAGGGGCGTAACGAACACGCCGAAAGTATAGGTCAGTACGGTGGCCAGCCCGCAGGCGAGGCCGATGCCGCAGCCAAGGGCGACATACCAGCCATAAAACAGCTTTTTCATTCATCCGCCCTGTTCACTGCTGGACCATACCCGCATTGCGGCGGGCACATCAGGTCGCGGAACCGGACTCCGAATACACCTGCACATCGGTGATGTTGAACAGCGACTTCCAGTCTTTCGCAATCAGCAGATCCATCAGTTCAGAGGGCTTGCCGGCTTTCTTGCGATCCATCTCCGCATCGATAGTGATCAGCGCCTGATCAACTTCAGGACCGAACAGGTAACGCAGGTATTCGGTGGGTACGCGCGGCTCCTCGCTGAAACGCCCTTCCGCATCAAAGGACGCCGGCAGGATCGGCGGGACGTAGTACACATTGGGTTCGGTGCCGAACTCGGGGTGCAGCGGCAGCGCAACTTTCCACTGATGGACGAGCTTGTGGATCGGACCGTCGAGATCCTCCAGAAAGCCGACGAAGCGCAGACGGCCAGGACACTGGCGCGCACAGGCCGGCGCGACACCCTGCTCGACGCGCGGGAAGCAGAAGATGCACTTCTGCGACTTCCGCTTCACAAAGTTGAAGTACATCTTGTCGTAGGGGCAGGCACGGTTACAGAGCCGGAAGCCCTGGCACTTGTCCTGATCAACGAGCACGATGCCGTCTTTCTCACGCTTGTAGATCGCGCGCACCGGACAGGCTTCGAGACAGGCCGGTTTGGTGCAGTGATTGCAGAGGCGCGGCAGATAGAAGTGATAGTTGTTCGGATAGTCACCGGAACTGGTGTCTTCATCCCAGTTGGCGCCGTATTCCATCGGTTCGGTCTGCTGCAGACGCTCTGCCGTGCCCTTGAAATACACCTCTTCGTGATTCAGCGCGATGGGCTTGCCGTAGTCTTTCTGGTCATGCAGATCACCGAACTGCAGATTGCCATCCTTCCAGCCTGACTTCGCACCCTTGGCTTCCCATTCCTTCGGATAGCCACGGCCAGGTTTGGTTTCGACATTGTTCCAGAGCATGTACTCCTGGCCTTCTTCATCGGTCCACAGCGACTTGCAGGCCGCCGTGCAGGCCTGGCAGCCGATGCACTTGTTGAGGTCGATGACCATTGCTACTTGTCTGGACATTTCAGGTTTCCTGGATAGTGGTCGGCGCGGCAGCTTGCGAGTTGCCGGGGATCGCGACTGAAGCCGCTCCTACGGCCGCTTGCGCGACAGGGACTGCGCCAGAGTATTTTTCGAAATCAACCGTGTGGTCGTGGTAGGTCTGGTTGGGTACGTAATCGGGCGTGCGGTAACCGAGATGCCCGTAGTTGCCGACCAGCGAGGTCGGCTTGAGCAGGCCGCCGGTCGGGATCACACCGCTGAAATTCTGCCGGCCGCGAAACATCATCGGGTCCCAGCCATGGAACATGAACATCTGCCCCGGCTGCATGCTGGAACTGACATGCGCCATCGCGATGAATGAACCCAGCTTGTTGAAGGTGCGGATCAGGTCGCCGTCTTTTACCCCGCGTGTGGCCGCATCGTCCGGATTGACGTACACATCCGGCTCACCGCGCTGCAGACTCACAAGCAATGCGTCATCGCGCCACATGCTGTGCACACCGTGCCGTGCATGGCCCATGGTCAGCCGCAGCGGATAGCCCTTGATGGCCAGCGGGTCGATATATACCGGCAACTCTTCGCCTTCCTTCAGGAACCAGTCGTGGTCCATGTAGAACTGCTGGCGGCCCGTCAGCGTCGCATAGGGTTTCTTGTCGCGCGTACTGGCAAGGATCTGGTAGCTGTAGGGTGCACCGGGTCCGAACTGCACATCGGCTGAATCGTCAACGCGGATAAAGCCCTTGCTGGCCAGTTCCTCAAAACTGATCTTCGGCAGGCCCGCCGAGTTGTCGAGCAGAAACTGTGCCAGGTCGCGCGAATTGGTGATCTTCCCGTTGAGCGTAAACAGTTCATGCAACCGGGCGTAATCGTGGGTGATGGGCTGGCCAAAAACCACATCCTTGACCGGCGGCAGCTGACGCGCAGTCGCCTTGGCGCTGATTGCCCTGGCAAGACGCTCCATGATCGCCCAGTCGTCTGCCGACTCGCCGAGCGGTGGTACGGCCTGGTCGAGTACCTGCACATAGGGCGTGCGGCCCTCCATGACGAAGTCGCGCCGCTCATAGTGCTGCGCGACCGGCAGAACATAGTCGGAATACATCGCCGTGACGCTCATGTCAGGCGTCATGGTCACAATCGTTTCGAGCTTCGCCAGCACGGTTTCGCGGAAGCGTGTACCGGCAGCTCGCCAGTTGGCGGTGTTGTGGCCGGCCATGATGGCCATCTTCCACGGCGTCTTGCTGTAATCAGGCAGCCAGCCGTTATTGATGGACTGCTGGTAGTGCGAATCGATGTGGTTGGCCAGCTTGTCGCCATACACCTCGGTGTTGAGCGCCTTGCCGTCCGCCTTCGCATAGTCCCAGACGGAGATCGCTGCCACCTTGAGCCGCGGACCGACGCCTTCAAAGACGAATTTCAGCAAGCCATCGGCCTTGCCGAGCTGGGTGGTCTGCATGCCGCCGCCTTCACGCCCCGTATCGCCGGTGAGTGCACACATCAGCAGCCAGGCACGGTGCAGCTTGTCACCATGCAGCCATTTGCAGGAGCGGTAGCCCGCATAAATCATGCCGGCGCCGGATTTCGCAAAAGTCCGCGCGATAGTGCGGATATTGTCGGCGTGCACACCGGTGATCTTCTGCGCCTGCTCCGGCGTGTAGTCACGATTGCAGAGCTGTCGCGTCAATTCGAAAACGGTCGTGACCTCGACCTTGCCCTGCGGTGTTTTCACTTTCCAGCGGCCCTCGAGGGCCGGTTTCAGACCGGTGAGCGTCAGGAACTCCGGCTCACGCGGCGCGTGCGGTGCCGCCGGGTGCTGCCCATAACCGGTACCGGGTGCCTTGACCGGCTTGCCGGTGGCTTCGTCCCAGAAATAGAAGCTGTTGTCAGCGCGCTCACCGGTTTCGCCGAAATCACTGGCGCGCAGGAACTTCTGGTTGTCGGTACGCACGAGGAAGGGCAGATCGGTCTGTTCGCGGACATAGTTCCAGTCGATCAGCCGGTCCTTGATGATGGTCTGTACCATCGCCAGCGCCAGCGCGGTATCCGTGCCGGGCTTCGGGTTGAGCCATTTCGAGGCATGGATGGCCGATGCACTGAACTCAGGGGCAATGACAACGACTTCAGTACCGTTGTACTTTGCTTCCCAGAAAAAATGCGCGTCCGGAATACGTGTTGCGGCCGGGTTTGCCGCCCAGACCAGGCAGCACTTCGATTTGTAGACCGCTGCCATGTTGTCGCCCGGCAATTCATAGCCCAGCGTCATGTAGGCGCCGACCGGCAGGTCACCGACGCCGGCAAAGGTCTCCGGCACGACGATGCCCGTGGCATTGGCGAAACGGAACATCGCGGTAAACGATGCCTTCTTCAGGATCATCTGCGTGCCCATCGCGAAAGTGATCGCATCCGGGCCGGACTCTGTCGCGTGCTCAATGATCTTGTCGGAAATCTCGCTGATCGCCTGATCCCAGCTGACGCGCTCCCACTTGCCAGCACCCCGCTCGCCTGCCCGTTTCATCGGGTAGAGGACACGCTGTTTGCCATACATGTACTTGGAGTGGCGGATACCTTTCTGGCAGCCACGCGGCCCGTAATCCGGAGTGTCATCGTCGCCGGAGCGGCCGTACTCGCCCTGCTGCTCTTCGCGCCAGACGATGCCGTTCTTGACGTACACGTTGAAGGCGCAGTGCCCGGTACAGTTGATGCCGCGACTGCCGCGCACGACCTTGTCCCAGGTCCATTTCTTGCGCATCAGGTCTTCCCAGACGCCATAGACAGGCGGCGAGGCGGCCATCGCATCACCGGGCACCATGTACTTGAGCGAAAGGGCAGCTGCCGCGACACCGGAATGTTTGAGGAACGTTCTTCTGTCAGTCGTCGCAGTCATTTGTTGCACTCCCGCTCCGGCCCTGAGGGTCGGATGATAAGGTATCGAAGCTGTGCCTGTTACAGCAATCCCGACTTCACCAGTCGCTCGATATTAGCCTCCTGCCGGCGCCGGAACGCATCGCGACTCGGCGGCGCAACGACCTTGCCGTCCTGAAGCAGGAAGTTCCCGCCATGGTAGCGCGCCCTGGCATAGGTGCTGGCGTAGATATCAAAGGGCTGGCGCGACATTACATTCGACATGGCGGTGCGGCGCCGTGTGCGGCGCAATGCACCGACATCGATGACGGCATTCGAATTGAAGGCTTCGCCGCCCTGCGCGGCCTCGGCCAGCACATGGCCGTTGTAGTCCACGATTTTCGACATGGCGCTGCAGGTGTAGGCCGGAATCGGCGTGTCATCGATAGTCGCGGTATTTGCTGAAACGACGAAGACCTGGTTCTCGATGGCGCGCGCACGCCGGCAGACCTCCTTGATCGTGAGTTCTGCACTGCCCGGTTCACTGGTCGGGTGAAGGATCACCTCGGCACCGCGCAGAACCACGCAGCGCGTGATCTCCGGGTAGAGTATCTCCTCCGAAGCGATGGTGCCGAGATTCCCGATTTCGGTCTTTGCCACCGGAAAGACACCCTCCTCGCCGTAGATATCCAGATACTTGTCCCACACATCGTGCGGAGTCGGCTCAAAGCAGGACGTGAGGCGCCGGTAACGCAAGATCACATCGCCGTTCGGACCGATGATGAAACAGGTCTGGAAGTAGAGCTCCGGAAAATGCGGATCGATTTCATAGACATTGCCCGACAGGAACAGGTTGTTCGCCTGCGCCACTTTGCCGAGCGCCTCGTATTCAGGCCCGTTCTGCTCCAGACAGGCACGGTCACGCCACTCCTGCACCGACTCGCGCATGGGAAAGCCGGTGAGCGTGTATTCCGGCAGGGCCACCAGCCTGACCGGCAGACCATAGAAAAAGCGCAGGAAGTTGGCGGCGGTGGTCGTGAATTCGCCGATGCGCCGGATGTTCTCGTCGATCTTCGCGCGCGAAGATGGCCGGTCCGTGCAGCGATTGACCCCCTTGACTGAAACCTGGAGCGCGACGCCGATGAATTCCGGGCCGGCCTGCGTGTCGCCGGTCGGCGCTGCGCCGGCCTGTTTGTGATCCGCCATGCTGTCGTCCTGCTTATTGTTCGGGGAACGCTCAGTATAGAGTTTGCACAGAACTCTCCGAGACCGCGTGATGGGCGGTCCACGTGACAGTCAGCCAGAATCTGTTGTGCCGACTTGCCGGGAGTTAGGATCAGCCCAGGAGGTACCGCCCATGACCAGCAAGCCAGTCACCCCGCCAGCAGCCTGGGGCCGTCCCGGCATGATCCCGACGCTGAATGGCACCGGTTTCATGTTCGAGGTCCGCGATTCGTTCACTGATGCCTTCATCAGTTACGCTGGCCAGACCACCCTGCCGGTTCTGGAACTCGGCTGCGCTTATGGCGTAGCCAGCATCCCTGCGCTTGAAGCCGGCGCCCGGGTTACGGCCTCCGACATGGAGCCACAACACCTTGAAATCCTGAAAAGCAAAGTCCCTGAGCATCTGCTCGGGAATCTCGAACTGGTGGTCGCTACCCTGCCGGAGGCCGAGTTTCCGGCAGGCAGCTTCGGCGCAATCCTCTGTTCACGTGTGCTGCATTTTCTCAGCGGTGAGGACATCGAGACCTCGGTGCGCAAGATGGCGCAATGGCTCGCCCCCGGCGGCCGACTCTACCTCATCGCCGACACTCCCTACGGCATCTGGCGCAAGAAGATCGCCGCGTTTGAAGCGGATAAAGCCGCCGGTATGCGCTGGCCGGGCATGATGGTCGGATTGCACAACTTCCTCCCCACTGATCGACCGCCAGAACCAACCGATAAGCCACCCTTCATGAATGTACTCGACCCGGAGCTGCTGGCCAGGACCTGTACCGAGGCCGGCCTGGAGGTGATCGAGGCCGCGTTCATTCCGCGACCTGACTTTGGCGGATTGGGGCACATGGATGGCCGCGAAAATGCCGGTGTACTTGCCGTCAAGACTGGCTGAAACTGTGCTCTCAGGGGGACTGATACATGAGCATGGACTTTCTGCGCCGCGCTGGCAGCGTAGCCGCATTCGCCGTACTGTCGCTGGCTGTTGCGATGCCGCTGCCGGCATCTGCTGACGAGGAGATCAACGAGGTCATCGTCACCGCACGCAAACGCGAAGAGCGCTTGCAGGAAGTACCATTATCGATCACCGCATTCGATGCCGATGCGCTGAAAGACCGCAACATCCAGTCCGTCTACGATGTCGCGACCTTCACCCCCAACTTCAGCTTCACCCGCAACGTGGTCGGCCGGCGCCTCGACGCACCGAGCATCCGCGGCCAGTTTTCGCCGCTGAACAACTTCGGCTCGGAAGGCAACGTGGCCTTCTATGTCGATGGCGTCTATATCAGCGGTACTTCCAGCAGTCTGACGGCCGACAACGTCGAACGCATCGAGGTTCTGCGCGGCCCGCAGGCCGCGCTGTTCGGCCGTGCGGCTTTTTCCGGCGCCGTCAACTACGTCACCCGGGAGCCCACCAACGAGATCGAGGGTCAGGTCTATCTGAAGGGCGGCGAAGACAGCGACTACAAGACCTCCGCGTGGGTCAGCGGGCCGCTGGTCGAGGACAAGCTGCTGTTCTTCACCTCGGCCAGCTGGGAGTCGGTGGACGGCCAGTGGCAGAACTCCATGAACCCGTCGAATCCCTGCGGACCGGGCGAGACACTTTCCGACGGCTGCCTGGTGCTGAGCCCGCGATACCAGCTCGCCTGGCCCGAAGGTCAACCGCCCTCGGCACAGATGGACGACTACACCCCGCTGGGCGGCGAGAGCACCTGGAACGTCACCGGCAAACTGACCTGGAACGTCAGCAGCGCGCTGAAGGTGAACTTCAAGGCTGAGTACACCGAGACCGACGATCAACACTTTGCATCGCTGTTTCAGCCTGCCCTCGCCTGCTACGTGCCGGGCGGACCGGCCTGTGAGATCAAGGCAGACGGGCTGCGTGCCGTCATGAACATCGCTGATCTGCGCGAAGGCGCTACCTCGTCACTGTTCGGCACCACGGAAGACGGCGAGTTCGTGCCCAGCACGGCGCGGCCCGCATCCTTCATCGGTACCCGCAGCGAAACCCGCCGCTACCTCGCAGAAGGCATCTATACGATCAACGAGTGGGAAGTTTCGGCGCGGGCCACGCTGAACCATCAGAGCCTCGAAAGTTTCAAGGATCTCGACCGCTCGCCCTACTGGGGACCGCTGTACGCCGGCGTATTCGAGACCGGCGAACTGCAACGCTGGAGTGACCACTCCTACGAAGTCCGCGCAACCTCGCCGCAGGACAAACCCGTACGTACCACAGCCGGCGCCTATTATTTCCGTGCCGACAACAACTCTTTCCAGCGCGAGTTCACCGGCTTTTGCAACCGCGTTGAATACGGTCTGCCGGAAATCAACGGCCAGCGCTCATGGACGCTGAATGCCGACAAAGAGAACAAGGCGGTCTTCGGCGGCATGGAATACGACATGCCGGGCAACGTCACTCTCGCCGTTGAAGGCCGCTACGCAAAGGACTCACCGGTACAGTACGCCGCAAACGGCGTCCGCGCATCGACCAACTATTACAGCTTTACGCCGCGGGCAACGCTTACCTGGAAACCCACCGAGGACCTCAACCTCTACGGACTGGTCGCCAAAGGCAACAAGCCCGGCGGCTATTTCTATGGCTACTTCGATGCGGCGGTGATCGCCACTGGCCCCGGCAGCACGACCGAGGCCATCGAAAATGGCGATGCCATCATCAAGGAAGAAAACTCCTGGACTTACGAACTGGGCGCGAAAACCCAGTGGCTGGATCGCCGGCTGACGGCCAACGTATCGCTGTTCTATATCGACTGGAAAAACCAGGCGATCAACGAAGTGCGCAATATCCAGTGGGTCTGCGCGGACACGGGCAATACGTCACAGGTACCCAACAACGTCATCCGCAATGTCGGCAAATCTGAAGTGATGGGCAGCGAAGTGGAGCTGGCGCTGGCCGCGACAGACAACCTGCGTCTGGCCCTGAACTATGGCCTCGCGGCAACGAAACTGAAGGACTACAAGTCGGTGATCGACCAGGTCAGCGAGGTCGTCGTCGATGCGGCGGGCAAGGAAGCGCCGCGTGTACCCAAACACACGGTCACGACTTCTGCTGCCTATACGCGGCCTTTCGGCGATGGCGGTGCCAGCTGGTTCCTGCGCGGCGACTATGTGTACAACTCGAAGACCTGGCTGGAAGCCGATAACGTGGTCTACGTCGGCGCATTGAACCTCGTGAATACCCGCTTCGGCATCGAATCAGACCAATGGACAGCCACCATCTATATAGACAACCTGACCGACGATAACACGCCGCTGCTGGCCACACAGTTTCCGAATTTCGACCAGTTTCCGAACGTAACCACGGCCTTTCACGTCGTCCCGAGACGCGGCAGAAATGCCGGACTCACGCTGCTGCACCGTTTTTAGCCGTACCGTTTCTAGCCGTACCGATTCTGGCCTTGCCGTTTCTGGCCGCGCCGCAGGAGCGCCTTCAGGCGCGATCCCGAATCTCTAAACCATGATCGCGCCTGCAGGCTCTCCTGGCGGAGACTGGACGTCACCGTACCGGCTTGTAGTCCGGATTTTCCGGCGGCACCTCGGCAGCGTAGGCTTCCCAGGTGCCGTGCGGTATGGCCTGCGGCCAGTGATCCGGTGGCTGCAGATATTCAGGCGCATTCTTTTCTATATAGGCCAGCACTTTCGGCGGAATATCACCCGGGCCCTTCAGACCCTTGTGACTGAACATCCGGCCGAACAGCACGCCCGATTCGGCCAATTCGTGCCCCCCCATCTGCATCCACGGCCACCACTGCGAGAGTCGCGAGAAGCCCGCGATGAAGCGACTCGATGGCGCACTGCGATCCTGCATCTCGCTCAACGACATGCTGAAAGTGAAATGCTCGGACGGACTGATGCGCGGCCCCGTACAGGCTTTCGGCCAGCCCTCGGCGTTTACCGGATTGGTGTACTCATGTGCGTAGTCCCAGGCGAGCATGAGGTCGTCGCCATAGGTCTCAAAGGGCAGAATGAAAGGCACCTTGCCGGCCATGTTCCGTTGCGTCCCCTCATTCATCAGGGTCGCATCATCTTTCGCAGCGCCCATTGCGAAGCGAGGCATTTCTGCCGTCAGCTTGCCGCCCATGGTCGGGTTGTAGAAATTGAAGACCTTGACCGTTTCGCCGGTGAACGGGTTTTTCCAGGTATCGAGGATGTCGCCGCTGGCGAGATCGGTGAAATAGCCGGTTTCCTTGCCACGGATCCAGCAGTTGCCGTCGCTGTCGATCTTTGACTGCATGACGCCGGTACCGGTATAGCCGAACAGCGGCATCAGTCGCTTTGCACCGATGCGCGCGTACATGAGGCCGTGAAAACCGCTGAGCACCGGTTGGTCATAACTGCCCCAGATCTTCCCGAAGGCGTACAGGTTGTCGTAGGGATTGTCGAAGTCCAGCGGCTTGCCGGTTGCGGCCTGCGCGGGCTCGCCGACCGACATCAGGCCGGCACCCGTGGCGGCAAGTGCGGCGATGGCGGAACGACGATTGACGAAAAGACCATTGACCAGCTCAGAAGTCATCGCATCACTCCCCGGTTGAATCAGTCTGCATTTAAACCTAATACAGACGAGGGCAATAGCGCCGCAGCCCCTGAAACGTGACGCGTTGCGAGGCCAGTTCGCCCTGCGGTTGCTAGATTTGCCTCATCTGGCCCCGTACCGGCAGTCAGGGCGCGCAGCGCCTGCGAGGCACCAGCGGTTCATGTCCCCAGACCATGCATCTGCCCGGCAGTGGGCATCCAGCCGTACTCCCGACGCTCCGGTCGCAGATCCGCACCTGCCCGGGCCCGGGACTCCATACGCTGCCGGTTCTGAACCGGCTGAATGCGCCTCGCTCGCGCATATTCTCGATACCCGCAACCATCGTCCCATGGTGCGCCTGCAGGCGCTGCAGATCATCGAAGGCGTCTGCCGCAGCCTGGACCACACGCACCGTAACGGCTCTGCACATGGCGATATACAGCCGGAAAAGATACTTGTCACCGCCGAGGGACATGTCCGGCTGATCGATCACGGCACCACGTTCACGCCTGCATATGCCAGCTGTGAGGTGCTGGAGGGTGCGACGCCCGTGGCGGCTGACGACCTGTTTTCCGCCGCTTGCACCGGCTACCAGCTGCTCGCCGGTGAGCCCGCCTTCGGGGCCCGTACCGCCCTGCAGGCGGAAGCGGCCGCGCAACGTCCGGCACGGATTCCGCACCTGTCACCCGGGCAGTGGCGTGCGCTCGACCGGGCGCTCGCGTTCCGGCGAGCGGAGCGTCAGCCGGACATCGAGACCTTCCTTAACGAGCTGCGCAGTCAATACCCGGGGCAGGCAGAGGGCGACGCGACTGCCTCTTTACCGACCTTGCCGATTGCAAACCAGGAAGAAAATCGACGCCTGCGACCGCCGGTGCTGGCGGCAGGCGTCACGGGCATCGCCGTCATCGGCATTGCAGTCGGTGGCTGGTTGTTACGCACACCTGAAGCGCCCACGAGCGCTGCGCCAACTGTTGCGACAACCGGGCCTGGGACTGGCGGGCTCATCATGCGCACCGAAGAAAGTGCGCCTGTAGCCGCAGCCGCAGCCACGCCTCCTGCAGTGACAGCAAACACACAAGCGACACTGACGACACCACTGCCTTCAGCCGCAATACCGCAGCCGGTTGCGGCCTTGCCACCCCGGCCGCAAGCCGTGCCGGCTGATCCCGTACCGCCAGCGTTCAGTACAAAGCCGGATTTACCGCGTGCCGTCGTCGGACCGCCCAGACCGGCGACACCGCCGGCACCCTTGATCGCACCCCGACCGGTTGCGCCCGCCTTGCCCGTACAACTTGCGCCAGCGATTGCCCTGGGCGCGACGCCTGCCACAGACACGAACATAGATGTAGTGCCCTTCTCCAGTCTGACAGTGCGCCATTACGTAGAACCCGATTACCCGCGAAACCGGCAGGGCGTACATATCGCCGGCTGGGTGGATGTGCGCTTCGGCGTCGATGAGGCAGGCCGCACCACCGAACTGCAGGTCACGGCTGCCGAGCCAGTGGGCCTGTTTGAAGATGCCGCACTCTCTGCGGTACGCCGCTGGCGCTTCGCACCGGTTGAGCCGCCGGCCGGCTCGAATCAGAAGGTACGCAGCGAGATCCGCGTTCGTTTCACGCCTGACTGAGCGTAAGCGCGGCGCTAGAGGCCGAGCGGGCCGAAGACATCGCGCCGGCGAAAGATGCTCATGAAGAAGCGCCGGCGCACCTTGCCATTGCTCAGCCAGCGGACCGCCGCGCCATTCTTGCCGTGCTTGGCGAGCATCCCGGCAACCAGAAAGGGCGTTACGGTCTCAACCGTGTCAGCGAGGATGTTGAGGATCTTCTTCGACCGCTCCCAGTCCTTGTTGCGTCGTTCGGGCGGCGGTACCAGAAGGTCGGTCACCACGATACCGGGACTCAGGTAACCGACGCTGACCGGCGACTTGCCGAGCTCCTTCACCAGTGCCTTGGTGAGATAGGCAACCGCATACTTGGATGTCCCGTATACCAAAAGCGTCGGGCGCACCGAACCATTGCTGCCGAAGCCCTCCATATTCCAGATCATGCCGCTGCCCTGCTGGTACATGGCCGGGATCGCCACGCGATTGCAGTTCATCAAACCGATAACGTTGGTGTTGATGGTCTTGACGTAGTCATCCGGCGGCGACATGAAAAACGGCACTTTGATGCCGTCCCGGCCGGCGTTGTTGACCCAGATATCCACGCTACCCAGACCGGCGACCGCGGCATCCCAAAGTCCCTTGACCTGGGCGTAATCCGCCACGTCGCAGACCTTGCCAACGATATTCCGCCCCGGAAATTCGGCCCGCAAGCCGGCCAGTGCCTTTTCGACCGCTGCAGAGCCGCGACTGGACACCACGACATCGTGGCCCAGTTTCAGGAACTCCCGGGCCAGCCCCAGGCCGATGCCCTTGGTACTGCCGGTAATCACCACATTCATGCGAAGCCACCTCGGGAGCCCGGGAAAGGCCGATTGTGCCCGTGCCGGACAAGTCCTGCACCCTGCCAGTATCGGTGCGGCGGCCCCGCGAGTAGAATAAGCGCCGACTGAACCAGCAGCTCCCGACTCCGGTAGCGGACAGAAGAACACCCATGCGAATTCCAGCCCTGCTGATTGCAGCCGTCTTTGGCGCTGTAACCGTAACCCTGTGGGGGCTGGCCAACCAGCCGGTGCCCGAACCGGAGTGGCCGACGCGTATCCAGGGCTTCGCCTTTTCTCCCTACCATGCAGACCAGGACGCGGTCGCCGGTAATTTTCCCAGCGTCAAACAGATCGAAGACGACCTGGTACTGCTCAAGGACCGTACACGGTCCATCCGCACCTATACCACTGACGGCACGATCGGCGAGGTGCCTGCGCTTGCGCAGAAGCACCAGATCAAGGTTGCGCTGGGTGCCTGGATCGACGCGCGCTTTGCGCACAATGCGACCGAGATCGAGCGCGCGATCCGGCTCGCCCGCCGTCACGACAACGTCATCCGCCTGATCGTCGGCAACGAGGTCATTCTGCGCGGCGACCTTCCGATCTCGGACCTCACCGCCTACCTGGACCGGGTGCGCACAGCGGTGAAACAACCGGTCAGCACCGCTGAACCGTGGCATGTATGGCTGCGGCACCCGGAGCTTGCCGAGCACGTCGACTATCTGGCCGTACACATGCTGCCCTACTGGGAAGGCATATCGGCGGAAAATTCCATCGCCTATATCGATGAGAAGGTTGCACAACTCGAAAAGGCCTTCCCTGGCAAGAAGATCGTCCTCGCCGAGGTCGGCTGGCCGAGCAATGGCCGCACACGCGAAGCGGCTGTCGCCTCCGATGCCAATGAAGCGATGTTCCTGCGCCGTTTTCTGGCCCGCGCAAAACAACAAGGCTACGTGTATTACCTGATGGAGGCCTTCGACCAGCCATGGAAAGCGCAAAGCGAGGGTTCTGTCGGTGCCTACTGGGGCGTCTGGAATGTGGACCGCGACACCAAGTTTCCCTTCAAGGCGCCCATCGTACGCATCCCGGAATGGCGCACGCTCGCTGCCATCGCCGTGGCACTGGCCTTGCTCATGCTGACGGTCTTTTCACTCGACGGGCGCAGGCTCGCCAATTCGGGGCGCAGCTTCCTTGCCGTGGTTGCCTATGCAACGGCGACCACCGTGGTCTGGGTACTCTACGAATATTCACAGCAGTACATGACGGTCAAGACGGTGCTGGTCGGCGTAGCGCTGTTCATCGGCACCATCGGCGTACTCGCTGTACTGCTGGCCGAAGCGCATGAATGGGCCGAAGCACAATGGGCTATAGCCCGGCGACAGCTGCCCCGAGCGGCCGATGATCCCTCCGGGCAAGTGCATGACCACCCGAAAGTCTCAGTGCATGTGCCCTGCTATAACGAACCGCCGGCGATGGTCATCGAGACCCTCGACGCGCTGGCCAACCTCGACTGGCCGGACTTCGAAGTCCTGATCATCGACAACAACACCCGCGATGAAGCAGTCTGGAAACCCGTCGAAGCCCACTGCGCTGCGCTCGGCACACGCTTCCGGTTCTTTCATGTAGCGCCGCTGGCCGGTTTCAAGGCCGGCGCGCTGAACTTCGCACTTCGCCATACCGACCCTGCGGCGGAGATCATCGCCGTCATCGACAGCGACTACGTGGTGCGGCCGGAGTGGCTGCGCGACATGCTGCCTGCCTTCGCCGACCCGAAACTGGCCATCGCACAAGCACCACAGGATTACCGCGACGCCACCGAGAACGCCTTCAAGGCCAGTTGCTATGCCGAGTACGCGGGTTTCTTCCACATCGGCATGGTCACGCGCAATGAACGCAACGCCATCATCCAGCACGGCACAATGACGCTGGTACGTCGCACGGCACTCGAATCTGCGGGCGGCTGGAGCGAGTGGTGCATTACCGAAGACGCAGAACTCGGCCTGCGCCTGTTCGAGCAGGGCTGGAGCGCAACCTACAGCCCGCGCTCCTATGGCCGCGGCCTGATGCCGGACACCTTCAACGACTTTCGCCAACAGCGTTTCCGCTGGGCCTACGGCGCGATGCAGATCCTGCGCCGCCACGCTGCCGTACTGTTTCGCTGGAAAGACCGGTCGCTCACCCCGGGTCAGCGTTACCACTTCCTGGCCGGCTGGCTGCCCTGGATGGCCGATGGCCTCAACCTGCTGTTTAACATTGCGGCACTGGGCTGGTCGATCGGCATGATCTTCGCACCAACCGTGATCGATCCGCCGCTGCTGATTTTCTCGGTACTGCCCCTGTCACTGTTCGCCTTCAAGGCGGCAAAACTCATCGACCTGTACCGCAGTTGCGTGGGCGCACGCCCGCGCCAGATTGCAGCCGCCGCACTGGCCGGGCTCGGCCTGTCGCATACCGTCGGCGTAGCGATACTCGCGGGACTCATTACCAGTGACAAGCCCTTTTTCCGCACACCCAAACAGGCAAAACGGCACGCCGTGCTGACGGCCTTGTCCTCGGCGCGCGAAGAATGGCTGATAACCATCGCCCTGCTGCTTGCCGCCTGGGGCGTCAGCGCCATCGATCTGATGGGCAGCCCGGACCTGTCGGTCTGGATTCTGGTGCTCCTGGTACAGACGGTGCCGTATCTGGCGGCAATCATCATGTCGCTGGTCAGCGCCCTACCGCTACCGGCCAGGCTGATCGGTATACCGAAGCCCACCCGCTACCAGGTGCCCGCTGCCGACGGCGAATACGCCAGCGCTGCGAGCCGGCCCGGAAACAGCTGATTCATTCAGCCGCGGAACCCTGCCGGATCAGTCGTCGCACACAAGGCGTCAATACGCTTTGCGTCCGACCAGTGGCGCACGACGCAAGGAATGCCCCCCATTTCGACTAGGCGCGACGGCGCGTGGCCGCTACCATCATTG
>CAYJPG010000049.1:0-18980 GCA_964371995.1 uncultured Chromatiaceae bacterium
ATGGGCATGATGATGCTCTCGCCGATGCTGATCTCCCTGCCCTTCAAGATCATGCTCTTCGTTCTCGTCGACGGCTGGGGACTGATCATCGGCACCCTGGCCAGCAGTTTTGCACCACACGTTTGAGGTTTGCTCCGATGACACCCGAAACCGTACTGACCATCGCCCGAGAGTCGCTGACCGTAACCACCCTGCTGGCTGCGCCACTGCTGCTCGTAACGCTGGTGACCGGCGTACTGGTTGGCATCCTGCAGGCCGCAACCCAGATCAATGAAATGACCCTGTCGTTCATCCCGAAGCTGCTGGCGCTGATGCTGACGCTGCTGATCGTCGGTCCGTGGATGCTGCAGCTGATCACCAGCTACACGCGGACCCTGTTCACCAGCATCCCGTCCATGCTCGGCTGAGACCCGCATGTTCACCACGGTACAGATCGCTGACACTATCCTCGGTGTGCTGTGGACTGCGCTGCGTGTTGGTGGCGTCGTCATGCTCGCACCCCTGCTCGGCGCAATGTATGTACCGCGGCGGATCCGGCTCGCGATGTCTCTGGTGCTGGCCGTGACCATGTTGCCGATCGCCGGATCGATGCCGGACATACAGCCGCTTAGCCCGGAGGGCATAATCGCCATTACCCAGGAACTGGCGGTAGGCATGGCGATCGGCTTCGTGCTGCGCCTCGCTACCGAAGCGGCGCTGCTCGCCGGCCAGCTGATTTCCACCGGCATGGGACTTTCTTTCGCCACCGTCGTGGACCCGCAGAACGGCGGCATGCCGCTGCTCGGCCGCTTCTACATCGTGGTGTCGTCGCTGGTTCTGCTGGCGACCAATGCACATCTCTCGCTGATCGCGCTGCTGGCACAGAGTTTCAAGGTGGTACCGATCGGCTCCGGCGGCCTGTCGCCGGCCGACGCCCGCGCGATTGTGGAATTTGCAGGCCTGATGTTTGCCGGCGCCATCCAGCTCGCCCTGCCGTCCGTCGTCGCCATCCTGATGGTCAACGTGGCTTTCGGCGTGATCAGCCGCGCCGCCCCCACGCTCAACCTGTTTGCGGTGGGCTTCCCGATCACGATCCTGCTCGGCCTCGCGATCCTCGTCATGTCGCTGCAGACCCAGGGTCCGGTGTGGCTCGAACACATGACTGAAGCCTTCACGCTGCTGACCGGCATGCTGGGGAGCAGATAGTCATGGCGGATAACCAGACCCAGCAGGAAGACCGCACAGAACAAGCCACATCCAAGCGCCTGGATGACGCGCGGCGCAAGGGCCAGATCCCGCGCTCGCGCGAACTGAACATGGCCGTGGTACTGGTCACCGCCTGCGTGGCCTTGTACTCGGACCGGGCTGGTATCGCCGCCAGCGCCCGCGAACTCATGACCAACGCGCTGCGTATCGATCCTGCAGCACTCGCCGATCCCGGCTACATGACCACCGCGCTGGGCGAGGCGGTCTTCACAGCGCTGCGCATGTGCACACCGTTTTTTGCGGCACTGTGCGCCGCCGCGGTACTCGGCGCCGTCGCGATCGGCGGCTTCGTGTTCACACCGGATCCCGTGTCCTTCAAGTTTGAACGCATGGACCCGGTGGCCGGCATCGGCCGCATGTTCAGCGTGAACAGCCTCGTCGAGGTGCTCAAGGCGCTGGCCAAGGCTGCTGTAATCATCAGTTTCATCGTCGCGCTGCTGATGGGCAGCACCGACTCACTGCTGGGACTGAGTGCGCAGTCCTTCAACGCTGCAATGGCTGAATCCACCTGGCTGGCACTGCTCGCACTCGCCGTATCCAGCGCCGCACTGCTGCTGATCGCCGCAGTCGATGCGCCCTGGCAGCTGTGGAGCTATGCACAGCGGATGAAGATGACCCGCAAGGAGATCGAGGATGAAGCAAAGGAATCTGATGGCCGCCCTGAAGTACGCAGCCGGATCCGCGCCTTGCAGCAGGAGACAGCCCGGCGGCGCATGCTGGCCGATGTGGCCAAAGCCGATGTGGTTGTCACCAACCCGACCCACTTCGCTGTCGCCCTGCGCTACGACGACAAGCGCATGCGTGCACCCGTCGTGCTGGCCAAGGGTGCTGATCTGACCGCTGCCCGGATCCGTGAAGTCGCCACCGGACACAAGGTGGCACTGTTCGAATCGCCACTGCTGGCGCGCGCCCTGTACTGGAGTACCGACATCGGTCAGGAAATTCCGGCCCCGCTGTATCTGGCGGTCGCCCAGGTACTCACCTACATCTACCGCCTGCGCAATGCGCGGACGCTCGGCGGCGCCTGGCCGGAAAAACCGGCCGTCGAAGTCGATCCGAAACTCGCCGGCGGCCCGCAGCAGCGGCGACGCCGGCGACGATAGTCCTTAACCCGTCAAAGCACCCCACAGCGGAATATCAGCATGGCAGCACAAGATAACAACTGGGTAGGCGCACTGCGCAATACCGCGATCATGAGCGCGGGACTGCCGATGGTGGTACTGGCCATGCTGGCCATGATCATCCTGCCGATGCCGCCGCTGGTGCTCGACGCACTGTTTACCTTCAACATCTGCATCTCGCTGGTGGTCATCCTTGCGGTTGTCTACGTCATGCGGCCGCTGGATCTCGCTGCATTTCCGACCGTGTTGCTGCTGGCCACATTGCTGCGCCTGGCACTCAACGTCGCTTCAACCCGCGTGGTCCTGCTGAACGGTCACACCGGTGGCGACGCCGCGGGCAAGGTCATCGAGGCCTTCGGTGAATTCGTAATCGGTGGCAACTATGCCGTCGGCATCGTGGTGTTCGCCATCCTGCTGATCATCAATTTTATCGTGGTCACCAAGGGCGCCGGCCGTGTCGCGGAAGTCAGTGCACGGTTCACCCTCGATTCCATGCCCGGCAAGCAGATGGCGATTGACGCCGACCTGAACGCCGGCATCATCACCCAGGCGGAAGCCGTCGCACGACGCAGCGAAGTGCGCATGGAAGCAGACTTCTACGGCTCCATGGACGGTGCCAGCAAGTTCGTACGCGGCGATGCCATCGCCGGCCTGCTGATCGTTTTTATCAACCTTATCGGCGGCATCCTTATCGGCGTGCTCCAGCACGACATGAGTTTCGCCCAGGCAGCCTCGACCTATGCACTGCTGACCATCGGTGACGGCCTCGTTGCGCAGATCCCGTCGCTGCTGCTCGCCATCTCCGTCGCCGTGATTGTCACGCGCATGTCGCGCTCTGAAGACATGGGCAAGCAGTTGTTCAGACAGCTGCTCGGCGACCGGCGCGTGCTGCGCGTGGTTGCCGCACTGCTCGGACTGCTGGGCATTGTCCCCGGCATGCCAAACGTCGCCTTCCTGCTGATGGCTGGCACCTGCGCCGGCGGCGCATGGTTACTTGACCGCCGCGACAATGCAGAAGAGGTTGAAGCCGAACTGCCGATCACTCCCGACGTGGTGGACAACGAAGCCAGCCGTGAGCTGTCCTGGCACGATGTCGGCGAAGCCGATGCCATCGGCCTGGACGTGGGCTACCGCCTGATTCCGCTCGTCGATCGCCAGCAGGACGGGGAACTGATGCGCCGGATCAAGGGCGTACGGAAGCGCCTGTCCGAGGACCTGGGCTTTCTCGTTTCACCGGTACGTATCCGCGACGACCTGGATCTGCCGGCCAGCGGCTACCGGATCAGCGTAATGGGATCACCGATCGCCACCGGCGAGGTGCACCTGGACCGCGAACTGGCCATCAATCCCGGCCACATCGAACAGCGCATCAACGGGATTCCGGCACAGGATCCGGCCTATGGCCTCGAGGCAGTCTGGATCGAAGCGGTGCAGCGTGAAGAAGCCCAGTCGCGCGGCTATACCGTAGTGGACGTACCGACGGTCATCGCCACGCACCTGAGCAAGGTACTGCACGAGAACGCCCACGAGATCTTTGGCCACCAGGAAGCCCAGGAACTGCTCGACCGGCTGGGCAAACAGGCACCGAAGCTGATCGAGGAACTGGTGCCCAAGACCCTGTCGCTGTCGATCGTCGTGCGCGTACTCCAGGAACTGCTGCGCGACCAGGTCCCGATCACCAATATGCGCACCATCTGCCAGGCGCTGGCGGAGCACGGCCGCAGCAGTCAGGACCCCGACGTATTGACCGGTGCGGTACGCGTGGCACTGGGCCGGACCATCGTGCAGCGAGCCAGCAACGGCCAGGAAGAACTGCCGGTCATCACCCTGGACCCACGGCTGGAACAGATCTTGCAAGAAGCACTCAAGGGAGGCGCAGATACGGCGGGAATCGAGCCAACACTGGCGGAAAAGCTGCAATCCAGGCTGTCGGATACCGCTCACCGCCAGGAAATTGTCGGCCAACCGGCTGTCTTGCTCGTCTCGCCGTCACTGCGCCCCTGGCTGTCGCGCTTCCTGCGGTTTGCAGTACCGACGCTCAAGGTGCTGGCCTACAACGAGGTGCCCGACAGCAAGCGCGTGAAGTTGATTGCGGCAGTTGGAACCTGATTCACGGAGAGATGTGACCATGAAGATCAGACGATTTACCGGCACAGACATGCGGGATGCCCTGCGCCAGGTGCGTAACGCCCTCGGCGCCGACGCAGTCATTCTGGAGACTGCGCACAACGCCAGCGGCGTAGAGATTTCCGCTGCGGTGGATACCGCCAGCGGTTCCAGCGAACCGGCGGCAAGCCCCACCCGGACTGCGGCCCGCAGCAGCCACACCGACACTGAGGACGGACCCTGCGTGGTCATCAGTGGTACGGCGCGCAGCGGCGCAATGGCTACCGTCAGCGAAATGGAACAGATGCGCGCAGAGATGCGCTCGATCCGCTCTTTACTCGAAGCACAGCTCGGACGCCTGATCTGGGACGACCAGTCGCGGCAGACGCCGGAGATCGCCGGCTTGCTGCGCAATTTCAGTCAGCTCGGACTCGATGCGGATATCGCCCGGCAGCTTGCCGAGCATTCCGCCACCACGCATCCGGTCGGCGGCTGGACGGCCGTGCTGCGCACCCTCGTCGAAGAACTGCCGGTGGCTGATCGCGACCCCGTCAGCGACGGCGGCAGCTACGCGGTCATCGGTCCGACAGGCGTCGGCAAGACCACCACGATTGCCAAACTCGCGGCACGGGCAGCGCTGCAGTACGGGCCAGACAGCGTCGGCCTGGTGACCACCGATACCTTCCGCGTGGCCGCTCGCGAACAGCTCGACACCTACGGCCAGATCATCGGCATTCCCGTCAGTCATGCCAGCGACGCACAGAGCCTCAGTGAGGCCCTCGACGCACTGCAGGACAAGCGGCTGATCCTGATCGATACCGCTGGTCTCAGCCAGCGCGACCCGCGGCTGCCTGAGCAGCTGGCCCGGCTGGGCGCCACCAGATCCGACGTCACCACGCTGCTGGCACTGCCCGCCAATGCCCATGCCGGTGCGATGCAGGAAATTGTGGACGTGTTCCGGACTGTTGGACCGGCGGCATGCATCCTCACCAAGACGGATGAGGCAACGTCGCTCGGGGGTGCGCTGTCGGTACTGATTCGCAGCCGGCTGGCCCTGGCCTACGTCGCCAATGGCCAGCGCGTTCCCGAAGACATACACCTGATGCGTAACCGGCAGTCGTGGCTCGCCAAGATGGCTGTAGAGCTGATGCGCCGCGAAAACCGGGTGATCGATACCGATGAGTTGGCCGGCAGATTTACGGAGGTTGCGACCCATGCTTACGCCTGAACACCAGGACATCGCGGGTCAGGCCGCCGGTCTCCGCCGCATGCGCAGTACCAAACCCGTCAAGGTGATCACCGTCACCGGCGGCAAGGGTGGCGTGGGAAAAACCAATATCTCGGCCAACCTGGCCGTGGCCATGTCGATGCTCGGTCGCCGGGTGATGCTGCTTGATGCTGATCTCGGACTGGCGAATATCGATGTGCTGCTCGGCCTTCAGCCAAGCCACTCGCTGGCGGATGTAGTCAGCGGCGCACGGAGTCTTGAGGAAGTAATCGTCGTCGGGCCTGCCGGCATCCGTGTTATCCCTGGCGCATCGGGTCTGTCGAACATGGCCAACCTGACGCCCGCACAACATGCCGGCATCGTGCATGCCTTCAGCGAACTCACCGAAGATCTGGATGTACTGATCGTCGATACCGCGGCCGGTCTTTCCGAAAGCGTGCTGCGCTTCTGCGAAGCCGGCAATGAAGTGCTGGTGGTGGTCTGCGACGAACCGACCTCCATCACCGATGCCTACGCGCTGATCAAGGTGCTGAGCATGGAGCGCGGCGTGTCGCGTTTCCGCATCATCACCAACATGACGCACCAGGGCGGCGATGGCCGGCACCTGTTCGAAAAGCTGCTGCGCGTCACAGAACGCTTCCTGCAGGTCACGCTCGATCATGCAGGCAGCATTCCCTACGATGACCGCGTCTGGCGTGCCGTGCAGCTGCAGACGCCTTTTGTGACCTCGTTCCCAACCAGCCTCGCGGCATCTGCACTCAAGAAACTCGCCCTGCGTGCCGATAGCTGGGAGGAGCCCCGCGCGGCACGCGGCAATATCGAGTTTTTTGTGGAGCGCCTGATCCGGGCACAGCCAGGCCGGGAGACTGCACAGGCATGAACCCCGCAAACCGCTATGCAACGGCCGCCGGGCAGTCGCCCGACGCGCTCGTGCAGGAGCACGCCCCGCTGGTGAAGCGCATCGCGAATCACCTGCGTGGCCGCCTGCCGCATGGCATAGAGCTGGATGACATGATCCAGGTCGGACTGATTGCGCTGCTCGATGCTGCGCGTCAGTACTCGCCGACCAAGGGCGCGAGTTTCGAGACCTACGCAAGCATCCGCGTACGGGGTGCGATGCTCGATGAGGTCCGCAGTACGGACTGGGCACCGCGATCTGTTTATAGACGACAACGGGAACTGACGGCAGCCATCCAGAAAGTGGAAAACAGGACAGGAAAACCGGCTGAGCCGCGCGAGATCGCCACCGAACTGGGTATCTCGCTGGACGAATATTTCCAGATGGTGAGTGCTGCCACCACGCATCGCCTGTTCAGTCTCGACCAGGAAGATGACAACGGCAGCACCGACACACGCATGCAGCAGATTCCGGACCCCGACACGGAACCCTGCGCTGAACTTGAATCCGATGAATTCCGCGCCGCGCTTGCCGAGGCCATCCGTTCACTGCCGGAACGCGAGGCTCTCGTCATGTCGCTCTACTACGAGGAGGAACTGAATCTCAAGGAAATCGGCGAGGTACTGGGCGTCACGGAGTCACGTGTGTGCCAGATCCATGGTCAGGCCCTCAGCCGGGTGCGCTCCCGGGTGCATGCCGCAATCGATGGCCTTGCGGTAACGCCCTGAGCGGACTGCTGCCGGAATGACCCATATGCAAAACGCGATACAGCGAGAGCGTGAATGGACGTATTGACTATCGGCGGCGTCGCGCTGGCCTTCTTCGCCATCATTATCGGCAGCATCCTCAAGGGTGCCGGCGTCGGCTCCCTGCTGAATCCGGCCGCATTCGTCATCGTATTCCTGGGTACCTTCGCATCGATCCTGATCCAGACGCCCAAAGCCACCTTCATACGTGCCTGGAAAATCGTACCGTGGATCTTCAAACCACCGCTGGAGGATCACGAAAAACTGATTGCCAAGATGGTCGAGTGGAGTGAGATCGCCCGCAAACAGGGGCTGCTTGGCCTTGAGCCGGCACTGGAGTCAGAGCCGGATCCTTTTGCCCAGAAAGCGCTGCAGATGCTGGTAGACGGTACGGAACCGGACAAGATCCGCGAAGCCCTGGAAATGGATATCGAAGTCAAGGCAAAAGCCAATACGGCCAGTGCCAAGGTCTTCGAGGGCCTGGGTATCTATGCACCGACGCTCGGCATCATCGGTGCCGTACTCGGCCTGATCGCGGTAATGAAAAACCTGGCCGACCCGAGCAAGCTCGGCCACGGTATCGCCGCGGCATTTACCGCCACCATCTACGGTATCGGACTGGCGAATCTATTTTTCCTGCCAATTGCCAACAAGCTCAAGGATGTGATCGGCAAGCAGACGCATACCAAGGAAATGATTATCGAAGGGATCATCGCCATTGCCGAAGGCGAGAACCCGCGCAACATCGAGGCCAAACTCAAGGGATTTGCCGGCTAAGCCCGGCTGTCATCGACAATGGCAAGGAAACACGAGCATGAAGATCACGTAAACCACGAGGCGTGGGCCATACCCTACGGCGATCTCGTGACCCTGCTGCTGGCGTTCTTTGTCGTCATGTACGCAACGTCCTCAGTCAACGAGGGCAAGTACAAAGTTCTCTCCGACTCGCTGAACGCGGCTTTTCGCGGCGCACCGCGCACCATGGAACCGATTTCCATCGGCGACAAGCCGGCCAAGTCCAAGGGTGACGATACCGTGGCCGGGATCAAGCCGGGCCAGGTCATCAAGCTTGAAGCCGACAAAAATGCAGAGCAGATGGCCCAGAAAACCCTGGCCGACAACGCAGCACTGCAAGGTCATCTGCAGAAGATGAGCGACGACCTTGAATCCGCAATGCAGGAACTCATCGACCAGAAAATGATCCGGATCCAACGGGCACCGTCCTGGGTCGAGGTCGAGATCAAGGCGGATATTCTCTTTTCGAGCGGCAGCGCCGAGATCGAGTCTTCGGCAATGGCCGTGCTCGATCGCATTGCAGTCATCCTGGCCGCACGCCCCTACCCGATCCGCATTGAGGGGCACACAGATACGCGACCGATCAAGACCAGCCAGTTTCCGTCGAACTGGGAACTGTCGGCGGCGCGGGCAGCACGCATCGTGCGCCTCTTCGAAGGCCATGGCATCGCATCCAGCCGGATGGTTGTAGCCGGTATGGGCGAAAACCGGCCATTGGCGAACAACAGCACCGAAGAGGGCCGCAACCGCAACCGGCGCGTCACCATCGTCATCCTTGGCAAACCGCCAGCTGAAGATGACCCGATGCCGGGCGGCATTGCCGAGCCGGCAGTGGAACCTCCTGTGGAGCCTGCAACATGAGTTCCGTAGACCGCATAGGCCCTGGCCTGCCGCCCAGCCGGATCGGGCGCATCGCCGACAAGCGTCGCAAACCGGAACGGGAGCAACGGCAGCGCCGCGAAAACAAGCAACCGCCGGAGAAAAGTTCCGACGGACGTAATCACATCATTGACGAACTTGCCTGAAGGAAATCACACCATGGCTATTATGGACACACTGAATCCGGGAAGTTTCGATCTCGGCGGCATCGATATCAGCCTGCTGGGCGACTTCCTTGCCGGCACTGCCACGGTCCATCCGGCTGCACTGCTCGCCGGCGGACTCGTGGCGCTATTCACGGTCGCTGCACTGGCAGTTTCCACCATGCGGCAGAAACGCCGGACGAAAGCACTGGAAGAGCGCTGTGACGATTCACACGATCGCCTGCAGGCCATCGAGATCCTGCTGGCCAATTCGACCAGTGAGGCCAGCATGCTGCGCCAGCGCGTCGAACATCTGGGCATTCGCCAGGAAAGCACCCTGAACAGCAACGCAAAGACCGGTCTGCGCCAGGCCATCGCCCTGTCCAGACACGGTGCGACGACCCGCCAGCTGATCGATACCTGCGAACTGAGTCAAGGCGAAGCGCACCTGATCCAGACACTCTATGGCCAGGCGGCAGGCGCTCCGGCGGCAGAGGAACTGCACTGACGATGCCGGCTGACGCTGGATCTGACAATTTTTCCAAGACAGACAAGAACACATACGTGGGAGTGACGACGATGAGCCAGGTTCCTGAACACATACTGCAACGGCTGCGTACCTGCACCAGCTTTCCGACGCCGCCCGCGATCGCGATGCAAGTGCTGCAACTTGCCCAGGATCCCGAAATCGACCTCAGCAAGGTTGCCGATGCGGTCAGCGCAGACCCGGCCATCGCCGCCAAGGTAATGCGTATTGCCAACTCAGCCATGTACTCACGGCGACGACAGAGCACCAACCTGCGGCAGGCGCTGATTGTGCTCGGGCTCAACGCGACCCTGACCTTGGCGCTCAGTTTCACACTGGTTTCGACCCTCAAGAAGAACATGACGCAAGGTTTCGACTTCAATGCCTACTGGCGACGTACCGTTCTCGCCTCCGCATGGGGCAAGCTGCTGGGCAGTGAAACTGGCCGCCGGGATGCTGAAGAGATATTTCTCGCTGCCCTGCTGCAGGATCTGGGCATGCTGGTGATCGACAAGATCTGGCCGGAGGTGTACGAGGGCATCACGCCGTTCAAGATCGAGCACAGCCGCATCTGCCAGCACGAACAGAACTGCATCGGCACGGATCATCGCTCGATCGGTGCCGCTCTGCTGCGCATCTGGAACATGCCCGAAAGCCTGGTGCGTGCCGTGCAGCACAGCCACGACCCGAGCGCTGCCGGAGTGAACGGCGATGAACGGGCATTCGTGCGCGCAGTCGCGATGTCCGGCGAACTCAGCGACGTCTGGCTCGGCTCGCACAACGAGGTCGCCCTGCGCCGCGTTGGCCAGCAGGCGCACCGCTATCTCGGCATCCAGCCCAACCGCCTCGGCGAACTCTTTGACGCAGTCCGCGAGCAACTGCCGGTTGCGGAAGAGTTGTTCCAGATGGAGCTGTTCGACGCCTCCCAGCTGCAGGACATCACGGACGCGGCACAGGAAATCCTGATGGTCCGCAACCTGTACCAGATCAATGCCAACGAGGAAGCCCAGCAGGAAAAGCACGCGCTGGAAAAGGAGCACAGCAAGCTCAAGACAGAAACCATCCGTGACGTCCTGACCAGCGCCTACAACCGGCGCCATCTGGAGAAGCGTCTTGGGGATGAATTTGATGCCTGTGCCAAATCAAATTATGGCTGGCCGTTGTCGCTGATCTTCATCGATCTGGACAGGTTCAAATCTGTCAATGACGGCTACGGCCATCAGGCCGGCGACGCCATCCTGAAAGCGGTCGCCGACCTGCTTCTGGAAACGCTGCGCGATACCGATACCGTATCCCGCTATGGTGGCGATGAGTTCGTATTGTTGCTGCCGGGTGTTGGCGCAGACCAGGTAAACAGCGTTGCAGAGCGAATCTGCAAAGTGGCAAGAACCCGCAAAGCCACCGTCGGCGATGGCAAACAGGTGGGCATTACCCTGTCGCTCGGTGTTGCCACCTGCGATGCCGAGAACCAGTTTGAGAGTGCGCATGCGCTGCTGGCAGCGGCTGATTCAGCGCTTTACAACTCCAAGCACAGTGGACGGGACCGGTACACCCTGTACAAGGCCCAGGCGGCCTGACAACTGCGCGGTAGAAACGCCCCGCTCAAAGGCCGTAGCGTTTCATTTTCTCCGCCAGCGTGGTGCGCCGGACCTGGAGTTTCTGCGCTGCGTGTGCGATGACGCCATTGGCTTCATGCAGCGCCCGCCGTATCAGCGCAACTTCAATCTGTTCCAGATATTCCTTGAGCGGCAGCCCCGCATCAGGCAGCTCGATGTCCTGTGGCCGTGGTCCCGCGGCGCGGGCAGCAGCCACTTCCTGACGATCTGACTCCCGTAATGGTGCTGCGGCCGTATAGCGCGTCGGCAGCTGCGGTATATCTACCGCCGTACCGGGATACAGGACACATAGCCGCTCCAGCAGATTGGACAGCTCGCGGATATTGCCCGGCCAGGAGTAGTGCTTGAGGATGCGTATGGCACCGGGCGTGACCTGTACCGGCGAGAGGCCGGCGTCCCGGCAGCGCTCGATTATGTTGGTGATCAGGTCCGGCAGATCGTCGAGTCGCTCGCGCAGCGGAGGCAGCTCAATCGGGAACACGTTCAGCCGGTAGTAGAGGTCTTCACGAAAACTGTCGCTGCCGATCGCCGCTTCGAGATTGCGGTGGGTGGCTGCGATGATGCGTACATCGCATTCGCGCGGCCGGTTGTTGCCAACCCGCTCATAGATCCGTTCTTGCAGCACCCGCAGCAGCTTGACCTGCATCGGCAGACTCATGTCGCCGATCTCGTCCAGAAACAGGGTACCGCCCTCTGCCGCCTCGAAACGTCCGACCCGGGCAGAAATAGCGCCCGTGAAAGCGCCCTTTTCATGTCCGAACAGCTCGCTCTCGAGCAGATCGGCCGGAATCGCCCCGCAGTTGACCGGAACGAAGGGCTTGTCAGCGCGCGGTGAGAGCAGATGCACGTAGCGGGCGACCCACTCCTTGCCGGTACCCGACTCGCCGGTGACCAGTACGCTGGTATTGAAGGGCGCCACCTGCTCGATGAGCCGGCGGACATTGACCATGCGGGCGCTGTGGCCCGTCGGAAAGTAGACCGGAACTGTCGCCGGGGCTGTGCCCTCTGCGCCCGCCTTGTCAGCGGCCTGCGTAATGTCATTCATTCAATATGGATGGGACAAAGGCCCGGTGCTGCGCCGAAGTGGCCGGTATGATCAAGGCTGTATTGGCCCAAGTCAAACAAAACGCCAATTTCCCGTCACACCGATGGAGCCCCCGGCAGGGATCGGTTAGAGTCCTCGGCCAATGATTCCGCGACCTGCCAACCTGTCAGCCTCAACCCTGCGCAGCAAACTGCCGGATGTGGGCACCACGATCTTTACCGTGATGTCGCAGCTGGCCGCCGAGTGCGGGGCCGTCAACCTGAGCCAGGGTTCGCCTGATTTCCCGCCACCAACACGGCTGCTGGATCGCGTTGCGCATCACCTGTACGCCAGCAACAACCAGTACGCGCCGATGACCGGCCTGCCTGAGCTGCGCGAACAGATCGCGATCAAGACGCTTGCCCTGTATGGCCGGCAGATCGATCCGGACTGCGAGGTCACGGTGACCTCCGGAGCGACCGAGGCGCTGTTCAGCGCCATCGAGGCCTTCGTGCACCCGGGCGACGAGGTGCTGTGTTTCGATCCCGCCTATGACACTTATGATCCCGCCATCCGCCTCGCCGGCGGGCAGGCCGTACACCTGGCCCTGGTGCCGCCGCACTTCGGCATCGACTGGGATCAGGTGCGTGCTGCGATCACACCGCACACGCGCATGATCATCCTCAACTCACCACACAATCCCACCGGCGCAGTACTCTCGCCGGGTGATATGGCCAGCCTCGAAGCGATCGTGCGCAATACCGGCATCGTGTTGCTTGGCGACGAGGTCTATGAGCACATGGTGTTCGACGGTCGCCGGCACGAAAGCCTGCTGCGCTATCCCGCACTTGCGGAACGCAGCCTCGTCATCTCATCCTTCGGCAAGACCTATCACGCCACCGGCTGGAAGATCGGCTACTGCATAGCGCCGGAAACCCTGATGCATGAGTTCCGGCGCATACACCAGTTTGTGCAATTCTGCGTGGTAACACCCATGCAACGGGCGCTGGCAGATTTTCTGGCCAGCGACAAGGATCATTACCTCGGGCTACCCGCGTTCTATCAGGAGAAGCGTGACCGCTTCTGTGCGTTGCTGGCACCATCGCGGCTGCGCTGTACGCCGTCAGCCGGCACTTATTTCCAGCTTGCCGACTACAGTGCGATCACTGACGAACCGGACTTCAGCTATGCGCGGCGCCTGACGCGGGAAGCCGGCGTGGCCTGCATTCCGGTATCGGTATTCTGTTCCGCACCCGGCCAGGCCCGGCTGCTCCGCTTCTGCTTTGCCAAGGATTCGTCTACGCTCGAGCGTGCCGCAGAGATACTCTGCAGGCTCTGAGTCCCAACGGTCACGAGTCTCAAGTCCCTATGCATCGCCTGCTTGTTTTTCAGCACGTCCCGCACGAAATACTCGGCACCCTCGACCCGCTGCTGCGGGATGCCGGCTTTCGCATACGCTATCAGAACTTCGGGCGACAGCCCGATGCCATACCGGATCTCGGCCGCTATCATGGCCTGATCGTGCTCGGCGGCCCGATGAACTGCGATCAGGTACACCACCATCCGCATCTGGCCATTGAAATCGCGGCCATCCGTGAAGCCATCGCGGCACGCAAGCCGGTACTCGGTATCTGCCTCGGCGCTCAGCTGCTGGCGCGCGCGCTCGGCGCCCAGGTCACAGCCAACCCCGTCAAGGAAATCGGCTGGTACAACGTCGAAGCCACCGCAGAAGGCCGGCGCGACCGGCTGTTCCGCCACTTTGCTGCCAGCGAAAAAATCTTTCAGTGGCATGGCGACACTTTCGCGATTCCCGATGGCGCAGTACATCTGGCCTCCTCGCCCGACTGCCGGAACCAGGCTTTCCGCTATGGCGACAACGTTTATGGCCTGCAGTTTCACCTCGAAGTGGATGCACCGATGATCCACCGCTGGCTGCATGCCCCGGTGAACAGGCGCGAACTGGAAGGCCTGCGCGGCACTATCGACACGGAACAGATTGCGGCCGATACGCCGCTGCATGTGGCGCAGTCCCAGGCACTCGGTACCAGGCTGTTCGGTGAGTTCCTGCGCCTTTTCCAGGGCCGCCACCGGCGCGTGGCGCTGCCCTCACGCTAGTAAAGCCGGCACACTGCAACGCAGCCGGGGACTTGACCCTCCCATCATGGGAAGGTTTAGCATAGCCGGCATGAATATCAGTCGCGCGGCACAACTCTCCGGAGTCTCTGCAAAGATGATCCGTCACTATGAAAGTGCCGGTCTGATACCTGCGGTGACCCGTACCGCCGCGGGCTATCGCAGCTATACGCCAGAGGATGTCCATCGTCTGGCGTTTATCCGGCGCGCACGCGCAGTCGGATTTGGCACGCCCGAAATCCGGCAATTGCTGTCGCTGTGGCAAAACCGGCAGCGGCCGGCCCGTGACGTCAAACGACTGGCCGTCGAACATCTTCAGCAGCTGCAGGAACGGATTGCAGATCTCGAAGCCATCGCCGATACGCTGTCCCACCTGATCAGTCACTGCCGCGGTGACGGCCGGCCGGACTGCCCGATACTCGATTCACTGGCAGCAGTCGATCGGGAACAGAAGCCCCCACGCACATCCACATCACGCAGGCAGGTATCTATATGAGCAGCATGGATACAAGCATACGACCGGTCGAACGACTCAGCCTGCCAGTGCGCGGCATGACCTGTACCGCCTGCTCCACCCGGCTGGAGAAAGCACTCGGACTGGTTCCCGGCGTGAGCACGGCAACCGTCAACTTCGCGATCGAACAGGCGGCCGTGGCGTTTGACCCGCAGCAGGTAAATGCGGCAGGCATCGCCGGCGCCATCAACAGGGCCGGATTCGAGGTACCTGCCGAGCAGTTCAGTTTCCCCATCGAAGGCATGACCTGCAGTGCCTGCGCGGGGCGGGTCGAAAAAGCGCTGCGTGCAGTGCCAGGCGTGACCGAAGCAAATGTGAACCTGGCGCTGGAACGGGCCGATGTCCGTGGGCTGCCCGGCATCACGCAACTGGCGGCACTGGCCGATGCGGTCGACAAGGCCGGCTACGTGGCCAGGATCACGACATCGGCGAAAACACAGGCTGAGGCGGATGAGGACCATCGCACCCGCGAGCAGGCACAGCTGCGCCGGGAGTTTCTCGTGCTGATGGTCTCGGCTGCGTTCGCAGCACCGCTGCTGTGGCAGATGGCAGGAATGAGCATCGGCCAGCACTGGCATCTGCCGGCCTGGCTGGAATTGCTGCTGGCTACACCGGTGCAGTTCGTGATCGGTGCGCGCTTCTACCGCTCTGCCTGGCAGGCCATCCGCGCGAAAGCCGGCAACATGGATGTGCTCGTCGCCCTCGGAACGAGTGCAGCCTATGGCTACAGCCTGTACCTGCTGGTCACACTGGGCTTCAGCGCTGCGACAGGCAAGCTGTACTTCGAGGCCTCGGTGATCATTATCACTCTGGTCCTGCTGGGCAAGTTTCTCGAAAGTCGGGCCAAACGCGGCACCACCGCCGCCATCCGGCAGCTCATGGAATTGCGCCCGCAGACGGCATGCGTGCGACAGGCCGACGGCAGCGAGCGGGAGATGCCGATCAATGAGGTACGCAGCGGTGACCTGATCGTGGTCCGGCCCGGCGAGCGTATTCCGGTCGATGGCCTGGTGCACACGGGACGCAGCGAAGTCGACGAATCACTGATTACCGGCGAGAGCCTGCCGGTCGACAAGCAGCCTGCCAGCAAGGTGACCGGGGGTGCGATCAATGGCACCGGTTTGCTGATAATACGCGCGACCGCCGTCGGTGCTGACTCAACCCTGGCGAAGATCATCCGGCTGGTCGAGAACGCGCAGAGCGGCAAGGCACCGGTGCAGCGCCTGGTGGACAAGATCAGCGCGATCTTTGTGCCGGTGGTCGTGATTCTGGCACTGATCACTTTTGTCGCCTGGCTGCTGATCACCGGTGATTTCGAGCACTCGCTGGTCTCGGCAGTTGCCGTACTGGTCATCGCCTGTCCCTGTGCGCTGGGCCTTGCGACGCCAACTGCGATAATGACCGGAACAGGTGCCGCAGCCCGTGCCGGCATCCTGATCAAGGACGTCGAAGCACTCGAACGCGCCCATCGCCTGGATACCATCGTCTTCGACAAGACTGGCACGCTGACAGTCGGGCAGCCGGCGCTCGTCGGTATCCACATGATCCGCGGCAGCGACGATGAACTATTGCGGCTGGCTGCCTCGGTACAACAGGGTAGCGAGCATCCACTCGCCCGTGCAGTCATCAATTATGCGGGCTCACGCGGACTGGCAGGCAGCGGGGTCACGGATTTCCGCAGCCATACTGGTCGCGGCGTGACCGGCACGGTGGCCGGACGCGAGATCATTCTTGGCAACCAGAAACTGCTTGTCGAACAAGAGATCGACGCGGGTACGGCGCTGGAAGCAGCCGCGCACATGGAGAAGCAGGCACAAACCGCCGTGTTTGTCGCTGATCGCGACGGCGTTATCGGCGTACTGGCCATTGCCGACCAGTTGCGACCGGAAGCCATCGCGGCCGTCGCCACGCTGCGCAATATGGGCGTACACACGCTGATGCTTTCGGGTGATGCCGAACTTGTTGCTGCGGAGATCGGCCGCCAGGCCGGCGTGGATGAAGCACGCGGAGCGATACAACCCGAGGGCAAAGCGCAGGCGATCGGGCAGTTGCGCAAAGCGGGCCGCATCGTTGGCATGATCGGCGACGGTATCAACGATGCACCGGCGCTGGCTGCTGCCGACGTCGGCATCGCGATGGGAACCGGTACCGATATCGCGATGGAAACGGCAGGCGTGACATTGATGCGCCCCGACCCCCGGCTGGTGGCCGGTGCGATCGCCGTCAGTCGCGCCACCTTCCGCAAGATCCGCCAGAACCTGTTTTGGGCATTCGTCTACAACCTGATCGGCATCCCGGCTGCAGCGCTCGGCTATCTGAGCCCGGCTCTGGCGGGTGCTGCCATGGCGATGAGCAGCGTCAGCGTGGTCAGCAATTCACTGCTGCTGCGCCGCTGGCGTCCCAGGCTGCAGGATGTGAACAGGCCATCAGCACCCACCCACACCAGATAACCAGCACAGGAGATCACACAGATGACAACTCAGGAATTCAAGGTACAGGGCATGACCTGCGGTGGCTGTGAGCGCAGCATCCAGAATGCACTGACCAGCCGTCCGGGCGTGGTCAGCGCCAAGGCCGACCGCATTGCCTGTACGGTCAGCGTCGAGTTTGATCCCGCCCGGATCGGGCCGCCGCTCATTGCACAGGCGATCACCGAAGCAGGCTTTGAGGTTGCCATCTGAATAGCCAGTATTTCATTTTCCAGTGGGGCAAGTATCATAAGAGGCATTCAATATGAATGTTATAGAAGCCCTCTCAGGAGACACTGATGAACCACCAGCACCTTTCCGAAGACATGATTTACCCCTTCGATGCGCGCGGCGTCGCGAAACGTTTTCGCCACGCGGCAATTTTTGGCGCGCTTGATGCCCTGATGCCGGGCGAGACGATGCGTTTCTGCAACGACCATGATCCGCTGCCACTGCTGGCCCAGGCCCAGAACCGCTACGGCGATGCACTCAGAATCGAGTACTTGCAGCGCGAACCCGGCGCCATCGTCATCGACTTCACCCGCCAGTAAACCGTACCCGACCGGGCGCCGGCGCAATGCCGGCACCCGGTTCGGCAGCTTCTAACACCCTGCTGGTTCAGTACACGCCCGGCGAACTCGTCCGCGAACGCACGAGCCGGCGAACAACCCTCTCCGTTCCAGGTCACCGCACCAGATAGCCGGCACATCCCGGCCACCCGAGGCCAGGGTTCAGGGTCTGACAGCATTATTGCGGCTGCATTCCGGAACCCGAAAAAGACCGGGCCCCGGTCAGCCAGCCAACTCTTCGTTGACTGACCGACCGGGGCCCGGCCGGAATCAGCTGAAAGGCTTCAGCTCTAGCCGCGGATCTTCGGCTCCAGTTCGCTAGACCACTCTCTGCCGAACTCGTCGCCGTACTCCGCCTGGTAGGCCTTCCACTCGTCCGTCTCGGTATCCGTCTCCGCATTCATGCGGGCACCCCGTGAGAGCACGAAGTACATCAGCGGCAGCAGACCGCCGAACACGAACACCGCACCACCGATCGAACGGAGGTAGGTCAGGGTAGCGAAGACCGGACCAAGGATCACATCGCTGGTACGGGCTGCCCAGTAACCTTCGGTGAGCACGATCCAGATCTGGTACAGACCGACCGGGAACATGTCCAGGAACATCATCAGGGCGATACCGATGTTCAGGGACCAGAAGGCCGTACGTACCAGCTTTTCATTCCAGGCAGATTTCTGGAACAGGTGCTGGCAGCAGAACAGCATACCGGCAAGGGCGACGTTGCCCTTCACACCGAACATTGCAGCGTGAGCATGGTTAAGCGTCATGTAGGTCGCATGCTCGTAGTAGTTGACGATCGGCAGCGTGATCAGCGAACCGAATACGCCGGCGCCGAAGATATTCCAGAAGTTGACGCCCAGGATGAACAGCCAGACGGCTTCCATCACGTGCATCTGCTTGCCCTGAACACGGAGTTCCTGGGCACGACCGCTCTCCTGGCGCATCTGCCAGGCGTCCAGCGTGAGCAGC
>CAYJPG010000050.1:0-17234 GCA_964371995.1 uncultured Chromatiaceae bacterium
GCCTTCAGCACGATGTCCCAGTCGGCTTTGCGGTCCTGCAGGTCGGGCAGGAAGCGCGCCATGTAGCTGGTGGCATTCGTCGTGGCGCGGGCGGCCTTCAGAAATGCCCAGTTGCGGGTCGCCTCGGCATCGAGCACGTGCACGCCCAGCGTGAGCAGGAAGGGGCAGGGGTACTGCAGCGTGGCCTGGTAGAGATCGCCGATCAGGCTGCCGACGTTCCACAGCGCGAAGCGCGGCGGGAAGCCGCGCACCGACATCAATCGAAGGTCGGTCTGCAGCTCGGTGGCCGGGTTGGCGAGGGCGATGCTCTGGCGGTCGATGCGCAGGCGCGTGGCGCGGTCGATGACCTGATCGCGCAGCTCGCGCCCTTCGTCATAGCCCAGCGGAAGCGCGTCGCCGGTTTGCCGATGCGGATCGAGCAGCGCAGAAACCCAGTTGACCAGATCCTCTGCCGTCCAGGGCCGCGACGGGAAGCCGGCCGCGTGCAGCGTGGCCCGGAAGCTGTCGCGCAAGAGGAGCAACTCGTCGAGGCGCGAGAGGTTCTCGGGACTGCCCGGCAGCGACACGCTGACGATCAGCCGGAAGTCGCGAAACAGGTAGCTTTGCGCGGAGAGGAGTGAAGCGCGGCTGCCTTGCAGGTAGTGCCCGGTTCGACGGCGGGCCATGGTGCGGTGGATGTTGCTGTGCCGGCCGGCGCGGCCGAGCGTGTCGAGCTCCGGCACGATCTCATCGGCGACGCGCAAGTTCGCGTAGCGCGCCAGCGGGGTGCGGATGGCGGGGCTCGCGTAGAGGTGAAACTGCAGGCCCGTGCCGGGCGGTGAAGCGCTGTAGAGTGCGGTGAGTACGCGCGCCATCTCTTCGTCGGCGCCCGATTGCGGACGCACTTCCAGGCAGAAGCCCAGCGCATCGAGATTGACGAAGACCTGACGGTCGGCGATCCAGGCGCGGTACGGCAGCCACTCGGAGAACGCGGCGGCGTCATCGCCGCGCATCAGCGGTCGGGTCCTGGGGTGAGGAATGAGGTCCGCCGCCCGGGTGTGCTTGAGCACGGACTCCAGGTCGGAGAGCAGGCTGCGCCACATCGATCAAGGCTCCCCGGTCGCGCCAGTGCCGGACGGCAGTTCCGTACGCAGCGGCAAGCGATCCGGACTCGTCTCGCCGGGCGAGGTGCTGGATGCAGGCGCGGTGGACGGGACCGGCGGGCGAACTGCATCGATGCGGTTTTGATTCGAGGGGACGACGCGCTCGATCAGCCAGCGTCCGGTGTCGACCAGCACGTGCACCACGGCGGCCTCGTGCAGGTCGCCGTCGGCGTCTTCCCATGGCGCAATCCACAGGCGCAACACCCTCGGTTGAGAGCGCAGTGCTGAGGCGGGCAGGCTGAGTACCGGAGCGACTGGGGCGGCCGAGGCGCCGGTTAGGGCAGGCGAAGCGCTCGGCCGTGCCTTGGCGGCCTTCGACAGCATGGAGGCGGGCGGCTGACCATGCATCGAGTTCGCGTACACGCCCGAGACCGAGGTGCATTGCGAGCCCACGGGTGCCTTGCACGCGTAGCTCCCCGCACCACCCACGCCACTCATGGTGGACGCGCAGCCGCCCAACACCGTGCTGATGGTGGTGAGGACGGCGAAGATCCGGCGCTTGTCCGTCATGGCGCCTTGCCCGTCGCCTGGTTGCCTGGCGCCGTGCTTTCAGCACTCACGGTCGAATGCGACAGCCAGGCCTGAACGTGCTCGGCGCTCGCGGCGCCGGGCAGCACGCGGCCATCGGCGGCGACGAGTGTCGGGGTGCCCGTCACGCCGAGCCGCTCGGCGAGCGCGATGTTGCGATCGACCGGGTGGGCGCAGTCCACGTGGGGCGGCAGTTGGTCGCGGGTCATCAACGCATGCCAGGCGTTGAGGCGATCGGTGGCGCACCAGACGGCGATCGCGTTCGCGCGGGCCTCTGGATGCAGCGAGGCGATCGGCATCAGGAAGGTGTAGATCGTCACGTCGGACAAGTCCTTCAGCTCGGCTTCCAGCCGGCGACAGTGCGGACAGTCCGGATCGCTGAAGATCGCGAGCGCGCGGGACCCGCGGCCGCGCACGTCCTTGATCGCATCGGTCAGCGGCAGCGTGCTGAAGTCGATGTGCGCCAGCGTGTCATTGCGCTCGGCGGTGAGATCGCGCTGCGCCTTCATGTCGTAAAGGTGGCCGAACAGGAAGAACTGGCCGCTCACGTCCACGTAGGCGAGGTTGGCGCCCATCACGACTTCAAAGACGCCCGGCCACGGTGTTGGATGGATGTCGCCGAAGCGGGTCGATGGGTAGAGCGCCTGCAGGCGGGCGGACAGGCTGCTGAGTTCGGGCGTCGCCTGCGCCGCGTCGCCTTGCGCGAATGCCGCGACGGCGAGGCCGGTGCCCAGCACAGCGGCCAGCGTGGCTTTGGCAGCAAAGGCACGCAGCACGCGGCGGGTGTCAGTCATCTTCATCATCGTTCCTCCGGAGGGTGTGGGCGCGCTCGGCGAGTTGCGCGAGGTTGTCGGGATCGGCATCGGCGGCTTCCAGCGCTGCTGGCAGGGCGACGCCCTGCGTGAGCACCACGTCGACGCTGCGACCGGCGTCGATCTCGATCACCGGGAAGACCTTCTCGGCGAGGCTGATGTAGTACTGGGCGAGGCGGTCGAGCGCTTTGCCGACGCCGGTGCCGAGACCTGCCTGGAGCTGCTTGCCGGGATCGACGCTGCTGGTGGTGCCAAGCGGCGACACTGAAAGCGTGGTGGCGCTTTGCTGGAAGGCTTGACCGATGCCGCTGGCGACGCCGGCGAGCAGGGCATTGGCGAGGATCTGACCCTGCTTGGAAACCAGGCGGCCGCGCATGCCGGCCTTGCCGTCTTCGCCGGCCACGTAGCCCTTCACCGGTACGTCGATGGCGGTACCGTCGCGGGTGACGCAGGACAGGGACTCGGTGCGGATGTACGCGCGCTCGGAACTCACGTCGCCGTAGCCGGCGCCGACGATGAAGCACTCCTTTACGCGGGCGCGGAACTGGTTGGGCAGGATCGCGTTGTCGGCGAGGCGTAGCAGGACCGGCTGGGGGTTGTGTTGGGCCTGGCCGCCGGTCGGCGCATCGAGGCCGCCGAGGAGGACTGCCCGGGTGAACGCGCCGCTCGGCAGATAGCGGCGTGTGTCGTGATGGGTAGCGGTAGCGGACGCAGCGTTTGCGTCCAGCTTTGCGCCCGTGCCTGCGGCAACGTCGCCGAGCGCGATGCTCACGATGCCGATGGGCGATGACAGGCTCTGCACACCACCGGGCGGTGGCGGCGGAAATCGCTGCGGTCCGGAGTCCGGTGACGCATTCGCCGGACCATCCGGTCCGAAGCTCGGCCGTTCCGCCGGTGCGGAGAGGGGCGGGGGTGGCAACGGTGTGAGGCCGCTGCCTTCGAGCTTCTTCAGGCGCTCAAGCATGGCCTTGCCCTGGCCCTCCAGCTCGGCATTGCGCTGCGCGACGTCGCGCGAGCGCTGCTCGATCGCCTTCATCTGCGCATCGGCTTGCCCGCGCCACGCGTCGCGGGGATCCACCTGTGCACCTGGCGCGAGGATGTTCACGGACCGCGGCTTGGCGGGCTGCGCCTCGTTGCGCTTCGTGCCCGTCAGCGACACCGACAGCAGCGTGCCGACGACGATCGTGCCCGCGATACCGGCAACTAGCAGCACCTGGCGGCGCTTGATGGCGGCCGTCGAAGGCTCTGCCTGAGTG
Source organism: uncultured Chromatiaceae bacterium (assembly GCA_964371995.1). Taxonomy (GTDB): domain Bacteria; phylum Pseudomonadota; class Gammaproteobacteria; order Steroidobacterales; genus SHZI01. Next base: position 3,739 of record CAYJPG010000050.1, read on the forward strand.
GTTGATGACGTTGGGCCCGATGCCTGCGAAGCGCCGGTCGGCAGGACAGGATCAGTCATCGCTGCGGCGCTCCCGGATCACGAACAACTGGGTGGCTTCGCCGGGGTGCAGGCTCGATTGCTCGATGCTCACGGCCATCACGCTCTGCTTGAAGAGATCGCGCTCGGCGAGATCGAGCGTTGAGGTACCGGTGTTGACGAGTTGGTACTTCTCGCCGACCACGCCTGCGCCGAGCCACTGGCGCTGCAGCGTGAGCCGGGCGCCGGACCACAGGGCCAGCTCGCGACCGGGTTCGCGCACCTCCATGTCGTCGGGCAGCGCGTCCCCGGCCATCGCGAGCAAGAGGTTCTTCATCGTGCGCACGTGACGGCTGCTGCGCTCGATGCGTGCAGGTCCTGCCGGGGTGTCGCGTGCCTCGCGGATCACGATGGCGTCGCTCGGGGTGTCCACCGGCTGCAGCAGCAGGCCAATGGTCGAGCGTTCGGAGCTGACAAAAATGTTGATGGGCTTGGTGCTGTCCGGCGAAACCGGCCGAATGAAAACCTGACCCTTCTCGTCGTCCTTTTCGAGAACGAACTCGCCGGCGTTGCCGGTCACCTTGCGGATGCGGCCGCGGTCGATGGCAATCCGGGTCACTTCCTTGCGGGAGATCTTGGCGAGCGCGGTCTCGCCGTCGCGGGCGTCCACGACCTGCAGTGCGAGGGCGGGCCGACTAGCGGCCAGCGCCAGCAGCAGGAGCCACGGGAAGCGGGGACGGGGTCTGGATTTCGAGTGGATCATTGGGAGTGGTCTCGCGGAACGCCTTGAGGAAGATCCGACCGCCGACGTACTGCAGTTCGATGGCGTAGCCCTTCGAGACCTCAGACACGCGGCGATCGCTGATGAATGTGGTGAGCAGACCGCGCACACCGACGCGCTGCGCGCGCTCGTCGACGGCCAGGTCCTGCGCGCTGAACACGGTGGAGGCACCGTCGCGCTTGACGCGCTCGGCGGCGGCAGCCAGTACGCTGCGCAGCTCCCCGTAAGCAGCGGGTGCGGCGTACTGGAGCAGGAGCCGGGACTGGTGGTCGATGCTTTGTGGCGTGACGTTCAGTGTGAGTTGCAGAAGAAAGTAGGCCATCTGTTCGAGGTACTCGGCGCTCACGCGATCAGACTCGACCCAGAAGGTCTTGTTGATACTGGGTGGCACCATCACCACGCGCTCGCGCTTGGCCATGTGCATTGCGAAGCCCGCGAGCATCACGTTCGCGACCATTGAGCAGGCGAGCAGCAGCACGAGCAGGGCGCTCGCGCGGCGCGCGCTGGCGATGTCGGCGCGTAGCCAGTCGAGATTCATCCCGCCAGCTCACGCAGAAAGGATGGTGGGGTGCGCTTCAGGCCCGTCATGACGGCAGGCAGGTGCCAGTACAAGAGGTGCAGCGCGAAGGCGGGATGCTTGCCCGCCTTCGCGCGTCCGTAGGCCGAGGCGAGCAGCAGGCCGATCGCGCAGCCGGTCACAAAGAAGCCCGCAACCATGCCCGCCAGTGCGGCGCCCAGCACCAGCAGGGCAACGTCGATGTCCCACCAGAACATGCGCGGCGGGTCATTGAGGCGGCGGGGAATGTCGAGCGAGGCGTCGGTCACGCGAATGCCCCGTCAGATCACGGCGGTCATGATCGTGTCGATGATGGTCGGCACGTAGACCATGAAGAGCGCGAAGACGACACCCGCGAGCGCCGGAATCGGTGAGGAGCGCGCGATGCCGATACCTGCACCCAGGATGAAGGCGGCAATCGCGATCGACTTGCCGAGAAAGCCGGTCGCCCAGTTGAGTAGCGTCGTGTACATCGTCTGGAACTCGGTACCGGTCGTACCGGCCATGACCGAGCCAGCGGCAAGGGTCAGAACGATGGCGAGCGGAACTGCAATGTTGCGGCGTTGGATCGGGGTCATGGTGTGTTTACTCTCCTTGGGGTGGCGGGTGGTGCTCGGCTGAGCAATAAAGGCAGCGTGGCAACCACCGGCGGTCGGCGGTTGCCCTGGGTGATGGCGGTACGGGACGCACGCTCGCGGACCGGCGGCGCGGCAGCGGTGGTGCTGCGCAGATGCCGGCGGACCTTCTCGGCGTAGGCGCGGCGCCGTGCGGGGTTCGTGGCGTTGTAGGCACCGACGGCGTCCCAGGTGTAGCCGAGGCGCTGAACGTTGCCGGCAAGGATCCAGGCACCGACGTGGATGTTCGTGCAGGCGTCGAAGAGATCGCGCTCGCCGATACCGTGGGTGGCGAGCGTCGGTAGCCAGGTCGAATTGATTTGCATGAGTCCGATGTCGCGCGTGCCGTTCGCGTTGCGTCCGACGGCCTGCGGGTTGAGTGCCGATTCGGTGCGCGCGATCGCGTAGAGCAACTCGCTGCTGACCCGGTAGCGTGCGGCCGCCGCTTCCCAGCACGCGTGGGCGGGCAGGGCCGCGAGCAGGGTGATCGCGGTGACGAGTCCTGCGGCGGGCGTCCAGCTTGGCGTCGTGTGCAATCGGAACTCCCTCTGTACCGTGTCGCTGAATTGCGGCGCGTCGAGCAAGCCGCATTGCGATGCCATCCTAGGGAGCGAGCGCGGGCGAATCAGGCGCAATCAGGGCTTCGCTGAAGCCTTGATGGGGCTTGCATCGCTGCCGGATTTCTATCGTGGAGGCGTGACGCGCTTTGGCTTCGCGGGGCCGATGGCGCTGCGTGGCTCACGACGCTGCTCTGTCGAGTTCTTCAAGTGGAAATCGGGTCTTCGTCGAGGCTTCGATTGAGGCTGATGGCCGTCAACGCGCCCGGAATACTGGTCGCATGAGAATCACCGAAGCGGGAGGCAAGTCCGTTGCTGAGCTCGGCGACACGCTGTCTGAGACGGCGTCAGCGCAGGCGATCATCGCTCGTTGCGGATTGGCAAAGCTGCTCGTTTTACTGCGCGTCCGGATGGGCTTCCCACCAGAAACCTTCGCGCTGGCGGCCCAGCCGCTGATCGATGGATATGCCGAGTTCGTGCAGCTGCGGCCGGTGCCTGGCTCCCGACTCTACGGCGAGCCGGGCGGTCAACTGCATCGCGGACTCGTGGCGGCCCTGCGCGCGCTCGATCAACGACGCGGCCAGATCCTGCCGCGCAATGCGCCGCCGGAGATGCTGGGCGCGCTCGCTCATCGATGGACCTATGGCGTGTTCGCAGCAGCACTGCTGCGCGATATCGGCCGAGAGAACCCGGGTGTCGCGGCACAGGTGTTTGAACGCTCGGTACCGCCGGTCATTCAGGCATGGCTCGCGGAAGATTCAGCGCTGACGGCGGAGCTGCGCGCGGTGCTGGCAGGCAACGCCGATCCGTCCAGCGCGATCGCCGTGCTGGTCGACGGTGCGGTGATAACGGGCTCGCGCTCGGCTATCGAGGCGACGGTGGCGCCCTGTGCGTCTATGGACGGGATCGCCGACGCGGTGCGGTCGAGTGTCGATCCGCCGCCCGCGAACAACCAGCCGGAGTTCCTCGACAGCGTACAGGCGGAGGGTTCCGATGATGCACGACGCTTTATGGAGTGGTTGCGGCTTGGGCTCGCCGATGGAACCTTGGCGGTCAACACGCGGGGTGGCCTCGTGCACGGCGTTGAGGACGGTTTGCTGCTCGTCTCGCCCGGCATCTTCCGGGCGTTCATCCAGCAAGATGGCGCGAGCGGGAGTGAACCCCGCGCCGCTGCGAAGCGCTTACAGCGCGAGGTCCTGCGCGCGAAGTGGCATCTGCGCACCGATGGCGGCGTGAACCTGCACGGCTATGCGTGGAAGCTGGACGGGTGCGTGGCCGCTCGCCTCCACGGCATCATCGTCCTTTCGCCAGGACGGTTCGTCGGTCCGGTGCCGGCGATCAACCCGGCACTCGAACGGGTGGTCGATGCCGCGGCGCGCAGCGAGTGATGCCTTATCCGCTGGAGGCCCGGCTGCGGCCGGCGCACGAACTCGGCTCGGCCTCGGTGTCGGCTCTCGCAGCAGTTCTGGTGCTGGGCAGTCCTGGGCTCTTTCTGCTCACTCCACCGTGGCACCTGATACTCGCCGGCACGTTGCTGAGCCACGCGGCGTGGCGGGGTGCGGCCGGTCTGCGCACGCTGCGCTATCGCGCGAATCTTCGCCGCTATCGGCGCTATGAAGTGGACTCGGCCGAGATTCCCTGGTCGGCCGATCGACTCTTTCTGGGGCGCGGCTTTGCGTGGAATCAGCGTCATACCCAGCGCTTGTACGAAGCGCGGCTGCCGGTGAACCAGCCATTGCTGCGGGGCTGGCCGATCGGCCGTGCGTTGACCGCCTTCTGGCCTGCGGTGGCGGCGCCCGCCGGCGTCGGTGGGGATCCTGCTATCCACGGCGTCGAGCCCGACGAGTCCGAGATCTGGATGGACCTGGAAGATCGCGTGGGCCACACGCTGGTGCTGGGCACCACACGGGTCGGCAAGACCCGTCTCGCGGAATTGCTGATCGCGCAGGACATCCGTCGTGGTGAGGTCGTGATCGTCTTCGACCCGAAGGGCGATGTTGATCTGCTGCGCCGCGTGTTTGCAGAAGCGGAGCGGGTCGGGCGGGCAGGGGAGTTCTTCATGTTTCACCTCGGGCATCCGGAGATCTCGGCGCGTTACAACCCGGTTGGCAGCTTCTCGCGCATCACCGAGGTTGCGACCCGCATCGCCGGCCAGTTGCCCTCCGAAGGCCAGTCCGCCGCATTCAAGGAGTTCGTCTGGCGCTTCGTGAACGTGATGGCCCGTGCACTCGTGGCGCTGGGGCGCAAGCCCGATTACCAGGAGATCAACCGCTATGCGTCCAATGTCGAACCGCTGCTGGTCGACTACTTCGAGCACTGGCTCGATCGGGAGCCCTCGGCCGCCGGCTGGCGGGAGGAGTTGCAGTCGCTCGCCATCGACAAGAAGAACCTCGACAAGGGCCTGCAGTCGCGGGGTGTGCGTGCGGTCAGTCTCGTGGAATACGCGCGGCGCAAGAAACTCTACGACCCGATCGCCCATGCACTCGCCTCGACGCTCAACTACGAGAAGAGCCACTTCGACAAATTGGTGGCGTCACTGCTTCCCCTGATGGAGAAACTCACCACCGGACGCACGGCGTCACTGCTTTCGCCGGAACTCGATGATCCGACCGATTGGCGCCCGGTGTTTGACTGGAGCTCGGTGATCAACCTGGGCGGCATCGTCTACGTCGGTCTCGATGCGCTGTCCGACTACGAGGTCGCCGCTGCCGTGGGCAACTCGATGTTCGCCGATCTCACCAGCGTGGCCGGCAGCCTTTACAAGTTCGGTGCCGGCCGGGGTCTGCCGGGCGAGATTGTGCCGAGGCGCATCGCCATCCACGCCGATGAGTTCAACGAGCTGATCGGCAACGAGTTCATTCCGCTGCTCAACAAGGCAGGGGGTGCGGGCTTTCAGGTGACGGCCTACACGCAGACCTGGTCAGACGTGGAAGCCCGCATCGGTTCGCCCGCCAAGGCCGGACAGATCGCCGGCAACTTCAACACCCTGATCATGCTGCGCGTAAAGGAGGTGGCGACTGCCGAGCTCTTGACCAGCCAGCTGCCCGACGTGCACGTGGTCTCGACCGTCGTGTCGTCGTCGGCTTCCGATACCAATGACCCGGTCGATTTTGCGGATTTTGCCAGCCGCAACGAAGATCGCATCGCCCCGGAGACCGTTCGGATGCTGGAGCCGACCGACCTGGTGCAATTGCCAAAGGGCGAGGCCTTTGCGCTTATCCACGGTGGCCAGTTGCACAAGATCCGCATGCCGCTGCCTTCAGCGACGAGTGACCCGCTGATGCTGGCAAACCTCGCTGCCATTGGAGAGACGCTGCGGGCGCGCCTCGACGGACCCTGGAATCGGCCTGATGACGCTTCCGAACCGGAAGATCGGCATGTCGTCTAGAAATGCGGCCTTCCACGATGGCGCGCTGGCGGGCGTGTTGCTGAGCCCGCTGAAGCTCGCCTTCTCGCTGGCCCTGGGGTTGATCGCGATCCTGCTGTGCGCCTGGATCGTCGACTGGATGTTCGTGTTCAAAGTCTGGCAGCAGGGTATCGAGCAACTGCGCGAGCTACTGGCGCAGGACCTTGCGCATGGCATTGCGCTAGTTACGCAACAGGGCGGCAGCGCCGGTGCGATCACCGCGCCGGCGAATGCCTTGTACTCGGTCGTGTTCGAGGCCACCGGTATCCACGACATGGGCGGGCAGTTCGCCGACGGGTCGGCCATGTCGATCCCCGACACGATCGTACGGCGAAGCTATGTCGCGCATCGAGAGGGCGTCGAGACAGCGATGGTTGGCACCCAGCTGCTCGGCGTACGGGTCGCGATCCTTGCGCGGTTTGCGCCGCTGCTCTTTCTTATATATGTGGTCGGCGCCGCCGATGGGTTCACCCGGCGTGCGATTCGCCGGGCTTGCGGCGGACGCGAGTCGGCGAGCCTTTACCACCGCGCGAAGTACCTGCAGTTGGCGGTTCTGGGTTTGGGCGGGCTTGCCTTGTTGATGTGGCCGGGGCCGGTGCGCTGGCAACTGTGTGCCGCGCTCGGCGTGATGCTGACCGGCGCTCTGGCCAGTGTGCAGTGGGCGTACTACAAGAAGCACCTGTAAGTCCGGCGCAGTAGCCCGAGCAATGGAACGGATCGGATTCAGAATCGCCAGTAGCTCGGCGCTTCCGGTTCCGGCGTATCCAGGATCGGATCGCTGCGCCGCACGAGCGGATCGACCCAGTCTGCCTTTGCGCTGGCCCATGCGATCCACTGCTGTTTTTCGGCGGTGAGTTCGCCCGCTTGGCGGGCGTGGTCTTCGACCGCCGCGATGAACTCGCGCAGGCAGTTTGCGCGCTGCAGCCGACGCGCGTCACGAAACAAGGCGCGCAACTCGCGGCGTTCGTGTTTGCGCGTGCGCACCTGTGCTTTATGCCGGGTGAGCGCTTCATCATAGGCCCGCTGCCTTCGCTCCTTTTCCTCCTCTTTGGCGCGCTTTGCCTCGGCCAGGCTGACGATGGTGGCGACGATGCCGGGCAGCCTCTGGATCTTCTTGGCAATGGCATCGCGGACTGCCTTGGCGCCGCGGCCAGCCACGGCCGGTCCATGCTTGGCCCTCACGCCCGGGACACGTCCTGCCATCGGTGGTAAGTGCAGCAGCATCGTGAATCGAGTGGTGCGTTCAACCAGCGTGCCGATTGCCGAACTATGCAGACCGATGATCATGTCGCCTTTCCAGTGACCGGGAACGGCGCGGTCTGCAGCTTCGGCAGGACGTTGGCTGATCATTACCTCCGGCGTGATGAACGACTTACCGCGCTGACGCGTCCTGGCGCGCGGCACACGCAGGGCCCGGCCCGTGCGCAGGCATGCTGAGTCAGCGACATGGCCGGCGAGTCGCTCTTGCACGTAAGCGCGCAGTCGCGCGTTCTGCGCCAGCGTGGCGGTCTTGGGTCGTGAGGCCACCCGATCTGCCTTCCACTGGGCGACCGTCGCCCGATAGCGCAAGACACCGCCTCGTGTCGTAGCGTTGCGGCGCAGCTCGCGCGACATGGTCGAAGGCGATCGTCCCATCCGCCGGGCGATCTCGCGAACTGCCAACCCCTGCGCGTGCAGTAAGGCAAGTTCTTCGCGTTCAGCGAAGGATAAATACCGTCCGGAGCACGGCCCCAGCCCGATTGGCGCCATCCCACCGGCTGCGACACGCCGGTTGGCCAATGCGGCGTCTTCGCTCGAAGCTCCGGCAGCAAGCCGCGCCCAGAAGGCTTGCTCAGCGTTCCGCTGGTTGACACCCGGCCGACCTGGTGACCGCATCGGTGCCCGTCCTGTTAACTTCGTAGCCCACCCTGGTGGCCGTCCCATACAACACCTCCATTGACGAGATGTTGCGACGATCGCTGGAATTCACCCAGTATGGCAGCGACGATTGGCGGCGCTTCTGCCGGACCAATCACCTGGAGCCGAGCATGAGTCGACGGGGAAACTGCTGGGACAACGCTGTCGCTGAATCCTTCTTTGGCAGCCTGAAGAAGGAACGAATCAAGAAGCGGATTTACAAGAACAGAGAGCAGGCAACAGCTGACGTTCTCGAATACATTGAGGGTTTCTACAATCCTGCGCGACGACACACCCACTTGGGCGGGGTGAGCCCTGACGAGTTTGAGCTAATGGCAAAGCGGAATCGGGCTCGTGTCCACTAAATCCTGGGAAGTCCAGGGCCTAGGAATTTGGCCGAAGGTGTTTGCGCATGATGTCGAATAACTCGCCAAGTCGCTTTAGGGACTCGTCGGCTTGCTTCGTGTAGAACAAGGCTATCTGATTTCCCACTGCGGCTAATACCTTCGCACGTTGCGTCGATAACGAGTTAAACGTAGCGGTCGCTTCCCCGAAACGCTCCTCGTCTATTTCCCCGCACAGCTCGTGGCTGAGGCTGTAACAGGCCAGAAGACCCGCTGGTTCAAATTTAGTCTCAGCACGCGCCGAAAGATAATCTGTGGCTATGAGCGCGATTATCATGGCCACCAGTCGATCATCTCCCTGGAGTCGCCCATCCCCGATGGAAGATCGATGAATGGCTTGGAGCGCGAGCCACTTGGCAATAGTCGCTACCTCCCGCTCGAGTCTATCCATGTCAGGCGGGCCCTCAAGCGGAATATCGTGTGCCGTGAGGATTCTGTCTACATTGGTCCGATAAGACGCGGCCCCGATGAGGTTGGCAACCAGACTACCGTCCTCATTACTTGAAGGCGGCACCTCGGTTTTTGTTTCCTGAGCCCTACGTTCTAAATTTGCAGCGGCACGCTGGAGTATCTCTTGGCAGCGCTGGTGAATATCGCGTCCCGATAATCTATCCAGCAAAGATAGGGACTTGAAACAGAGTCGGCATTGGCTCGCCATAGAAATTGACTCAGCTCTTCCGCGAATGCCGGAAATCCCGCCCAATCGGAAATAGCACGCCGAGGCACGAGCCAACTAGCCATGCGGCGGCGGCGGTGACGACTCTATTGTGCAGTAATCCCCCAACAGCAATTGCCCAAAACGTAATCACTGACACGTCCTTTAGCAGTGGCTCACGATCCTTGCGAGTACCCCAAGTGTGGGGCCGAGCAGTGGACTACCGAAGACAGTAAACCCCAAACACCTTCTCTGTCTTGCCCGATTGTCCAGGAAAATCCTTCAGTACGCCGTCAACGAGGCCCCGGAGTGTCCTGAATACCGTGGGAAGTCCACCACCTTAACTCAACCGTCCGTGGAAACAGGGTAGAACCCCCCAGCGTGATGTAGAGCTCGACCGCGCGGATCCTGTCTTCGTACGTGTACATGAACTACCTCCAGGTAGTCCAAGTTCTTGTCCGCACCCCCAGTGGGTCAATTCTGGATGGACGTCAACAGGCGGGCGGCATTACGTAGTTCTTGCGTCAAGCGTCGCTTGCGCCTAATTGTCTGGCTCTGGATAGGCCTGCCACTAAGTGCTTACGGTGACTGGTGGCCTGCTCAAATGCCTGAGCGCACTCTGTGCGCTAGTTCATTCGATAGATCTGGCTACTACTCGGTCGGTATTCCAATCGATGTCGAGGCCTGAAATGGCGTTCTCGATATTCAGGTCCCGTGCGCGTTGTAGGAGCGCATTATCCCTGCTGCGGTTGACATACTTAGCTAGCGCGGCCTCTGGGTACTTGAAGTAGTTGATGACTGAGAACCCCTGTGAAAGCGCTATGAATAGAACCGTCCAGAGTGCCGACTGACTAGTCGAGGACGCAATACCAGGAACGAAGTGCGTGGCGAGACCCAACGCAATGGAGACCATTATCATACCGACGGCGATTCGAAACCTCGCCTTCTGGGCAGCCTTTTTCCCATGGCTAACGCAACGCTGAACTAACTCAGTAATCCGCGCCTGCTCTGTGGCACGAAGGGTTCTCACGTCATCGGCAGCCAATTCCGCAAGGTGTCGCTGCTCTTCGACCTGTCCTTCAAGCTCGACCGCCCGTGCGGCCTCGGCTCTAATGTCCGAGGATGCGCGCTCATGTGCTTCATTCAATTGACGCTCATGGTCTTCTCGTGTCTGCGCGCGTTCTTCTGAATGAGCTGACTGTAGTTCAGCGATCGTTGAGTCTTTCTCTGCCGCGACACGTTCGCCAGCAATGCGCTCTACATCGCGATAGATTTCTTCTAGATTGCCTTCGTTAATCAACGTAATGTCGGCAAGTGTCCGATCCATTAGAAAGTGCTCGGCTCGTTCGTTAGTCATCAGTGCATCAAACCGTAGCGCCATGTCTGCGTTCAAATCGGACAAGAATCTATGCATCTTTGTGATGACATCTCGTCGCGGCATCACTGCGGAGGTGCAATTCGCGATTAGGCGCTCGCGAGATAATTGGCCGCCGCCGCCGCCTTGTGTAATCCAAAAGAGGCCCGCCAGATACCTATCCGTGATACATGGCGGGAAATACTCTCTGGCCATCATTCCCTCGTTGATGAGGAATCGCCGAGAGAGCCGTGCTAAGCGAGCATTACGCGTCACAAAAACGAGTCCACAGTCGCTTAGGGACTTGGCCTTGGCGAAACCGCGGATGCGGAGAACGTCAGCAACAGATCGAGCATCGCGAAGTTTACTTTCGACGGCAGCATAGCTTCCAATGGCGCCGGCCAGCCGATCTTCGTTTGTCTCCGTCAGTACCTTTCTCAGCACGCTTCTGTCGAGATCTGAGAACGGCAGCACGTTGACTCCAAGGGCTTGAATGTGCTCGGAGAGTTTCCCGAGGACGGATCTCAGGTACGGAGCAAACGCCCGATTCTTTAGTAGCTTCCGCCCGAGATGCCCATACACTTCTTGGCCACGCTCAAAGTTCTCTAACGGGGTACGAATTGCTCCTTCAATTTCCGTGATTGTGTGCAGGAAAACTACGGGCGTTGCCTGCGCTCGCTTAATCGCTTCGATTAGGAGCTTGGAATACTTTACTGGACCGTCCTGGCCAAATCCGAGCGCGTCCATAATGAGGGGTCCATCCAACACTATTTTCACGTCGGCAAAATATTCCCCTATGCCCGGCGGACTTTGCAGGCTGAGAACAACCTCTGTAGCCAACGCCCCACTTGAGATTGCGACTAGAAGCTCGAAGTCGCTGGGGCTTGATTCGATGCAGTCGAGGATAAACCGTGCAGAAAGGTAGTCGAGTCGTAGGCGATCGCCGTCTTCCGGACGATCTTGGGGCGTATCTTGCGTGAGTGACATCGTTCGGGGCCCCAGTGACGCCCTATCAGGTCTCACCATGAGTCCCAGGAAGTCCGGTTGGACGAGCCTGTCAAGTAGCCCGGATTTCAGTGTGTCGCGCGGAATGGCAAGATCGTTTGTGATTAGGAGGTCCGTCGCCGAATCGGCAAAGCGATCCAATAGTGCCTCTAGGGCTTGCAACGAAATCGGGATTTCTGGCAAGTCGAAATCGCCGTTCTGATAGACGGCGTTTTGTGCAAACGTTGCTGTTGGAATCAAGTAACCAGCAGCAGCAAGGCGGGGCGCAAAGTCCTCAGCGACGTAAGGGTGCATCTCTATGTCGTAGAGTTCGAGAACATCGGCTGCGAACTCGCTCGGGTCGAAGTTCTTACCTTTACGTTTTGCGATAACTGGCGCAAAGAGTTTGAGGAGCCCGTCGCCTATGTCGCCACTCTTGGCAAACTGATCTGCAATGTAGGCAAAAGTGAGTAGTGTCCGAGATGTCGTCATCTTGTTGGGTCCTGAATTGGCCTCGGTTTGATATCGAGCCACACGACTTTCGGGAATGCCGCGAACCAGGTGTTTGGCGAGTGTCCACGGCGAGGTGACACGGGAGCCTACGGATATATGGTGCTGCAAGATGGCAGGTAGGGTCAATAATCAAACAGAACATGGGCGCAAAGCACCAAAAGGGGTGCTTAAGTCCCCTTTGATGGTCTAGTCTAAGCGATCTCTACGGGGCACACATTTATGCCAATAGTAAAAAAGACCCGGAACCAGAAGCTCGCCAAAATGACGCCTGAGCAAGAAGCGGAGCGACAGGCGATCTCACGCCGTGCAATAGCCGACTTTGAGGGGCAGCTGGATGACCTGGAGCGAGCCATCGGCATGCTGCATATGGGCTTTCACTTCGGCTGGCGGGTCTTGGTCCTTGTCCATAGCAAGCGGACCATCCGCAAATATGAGGGCATCCTGGGCATAGTGGTTCGGGACTTCTTCCCGGAAGAAGGGCCGAGCTCGTACCGCTCGTCCGGCCTCAAGATTGCCATGGGCCTCGACAACTTCTGGAAAGCCGTCAGCGGTGAGACCAAGATCGAGGGCCGCAAGGAAATAAGCAAAGAGGGGGCTTGAAGTTCCGGTGATAAACGGGACCAGTCTGTAGTAGCTATTGGAGTAGAGGTACGCACACCTCGCGCCGGGACATCTGGCCGATGCTGCCAAGCGAATCGAAAAGCATCGGTGCTGGGAGGCAACGGCCTCTCTAGGGTCTTAACGCCCACAGCAGGTTATTTGTTTTGCGGTATAGAAATGGCTGACGGGTCAAATGTCTGCTGCCTGTGTTGGATATGCGGACGCACCAACAATATCTTTCATCCCTTCGATCGAGAAAGCTGGCCGCCTCATATGAAGCATGGCGTGACAATTTGGGCACACCGGCCTTAAATCGTCGATCGGATCAACTCTATAGCTACTACCAACGGTCGATATTTCACGGATGTGATGGACATGGATAAACCCTTGCCCGATTTCGCCATATTTGGCTGAGAAATCAAAGTCACATACCCGACATTTAGGGCCGTAATGCTTAATACAGAGTTTTCTTGCAACAGGATTTCGCTCATATCGATTAACTTTTACTTCACAAGCGTGCCCCTCGATTAGGGATGGCTCATGCTCGATAACATCGGGAAAGATTGATTCGGGACTATCCTGTAGAAGCCCAAGTTCAATCAATGCATCAGCAAGCTCCTCCCGAAGCTTCCATGCAAATCCGTCAGAAGTCGTTCCATCTTCGGCGATTGCTCTCCACCAGCCCGGGCCGCCCGTCCCTCTCTCTGGAAGTTCAATGCCGAGGAAGCTGGCTATACGTTTTCCGAGAAACCCAACATTGGCGTTCGCTGGACCAGTAGCACGGCCATAACCAAGTGCTTCGGCAACCTCTGGAGCGGATGCGGCACACTGTGGCGCAAAGAATAGATAGTTGAGTAGCTCGACATTTCCGTCGCGAAGGACGCCTTCAGCGGAGAGAGCTTGTTTGTATTGCTGCTTGGTTATCATTTTCCAGTAAGTCCATCTAACTAAAGTTGACCGCCAAAAGTGGCATTTAACCTGCCCGTATAGGGGTGGTTGTGCGGCTCAGCGTTTTGCATGGCTTGCATGGAGACGCGCGTTGTCCCCGTTCAGGCTACGATGGTTCTGGATGATGCTGCGACACGACAAGAGGGTCAAGGATTGATCGGAATATGGGCGCACCCGGAGAGATAGATTCGCGGCCGGCTACGGCCGCTTA
>CAYJPG010000050.1:17244-18493 GCA_964371995.1 uncultured Chromatiaceae bacterium
CCCCTACGGGGCAGCCTGCGGCTGTCCAAAACTGCTCTGCAGTTTTGTCGAACTGAGGAGTTCTCACTGGGTCTCCTGACACTGGTAGATAAAAAAGACCCGCACAAGGCGGGGCCTTTTTTATCTACTGGCGCGCCAAGACGGATGAATCTGGGCACTGGCAATCTGTGGTGTCGCTGGGTGTCTAACCGCCCACACTTGTTCATCATCCCACTACATTCGTCTTACAACCGTGCGTATCCATGACATTGCCATCTCTATCGCCCAATCCGTTTGGATTAGTGTTAGTTCGGGCATCGGTTCCGCGCCAGGACCATGGCCCACTGGGTTGCGAACCTTTCTAAAATAATCTTTGAGCATTTCTCCCTCCCAGACCGATAAGTAACTCCCATTAGCCTTGCTTACAAGGTTGTCTATATATTGGGCGGCGCCTTTCTCTGTACGACGCGACCAGCCCTTTGTATCGGACACGATTTTAATGGCGCTTTCGAGCGCCTTGGCCGCAAAGATCGAAGGATCTTTATCATTGGAATCCCGACGATCCAAGGCCTCCTTCATATCGATGTCAACGTTTTTCCAAAGCGGGTCGGCAACAAGAGTCCAGAACGGCGTCGCGATGTTTCGTTCTATAGCTTCATCCAGGGCAAGCTGAACGAATCCGTTGTGGTATGTGAGCGGTGCTTTCGCGCGGCGAAAGCGTTCGTTGAGTTCGGCGACTTGACTCTCGAATGTAAAATTCAAAGTAGCGTTCCGAGCTCTTGCGCCGTCCACTGCACTTCCCGGTATTAGCAGTCCGGCACGGGGACTGACATCACGTCGTGCGGCCTCCGCCAATGCATATGGAAGTTGGGCGTTTGCTAGTGCTATCTCATCTCCTCGAAGCCGCATCGCCACTTCCACTAAGCTGAGGCGTTCCTTGATGAATCGGTCGGGATCGGCGGAACGATTGAATGTGGCATTCACAAACTGGTCGCAGACGTAATTCCATGAAAACAATCCCGAGACGGGTACGTCTTTACCAACATAATTTGTCTGCGTGTACGAGTAGTATCGCTTCGAGAGTTCACTAATGCCCAGTTCTCGTGATATGCGGTCATGCACCATTTTCCACTTGATCTTATTTGCTTCGTTCTCTTTGCCGGTCGACTCAAAATAAGGTAAGGCGTCCTTCACGATGCCGAACGCTTGATTCAAAAGGCGCCTTTCGAGTTCTGTGTACGCGACCCAGATCGGTCTGTCTAAGTAGCGG